>CAYXFH010000094.1:0-15523 GCA_964464245.1 uncultured bacterium | reverse complement strand
CCGCCGAGGAAGCGCTCCAACTGCATGTCGTCGACCTTATCGCCCAAGATTTGCCAGATCTCCTGGTTCAATTAGAAGGGAAGGAGGTATCGATGAACGGGGTCCAGATCACCCTGCACACTCAGGGCATTCCCGTACAGGAGAATCCCCCTTCCTGGTGGGATCGCTTCCTGGAAGCGATCGCCGACCCCAACCTGGCTTATGTCCTTCTCTTGGTGGGGATCTTCGCCTTGATCGCCGAGGTCTTCCACCCTACCATCGTCGCTGGGGTGATCGGCGCCATCGCCTTGATCCTGGCTCTGCTGGCAATGGAAACCTTGCCGGTGAACTGGGTGGGGATTCTATTGCTGCTCGTCTCCGCGGTGCTCTTTATTTTGGAGGTGAAAGCCCCCGGCTTCGGCATCCTGGGGGCGGGAGGAATCGTCTCCTTCATTCTCGGCTCCTTGCTACTTTTTAACCCGCAAGGTTTTCCCTTGGATCTGGAGAAGGGGGTCTCCCTCTGGTTGGTGGGCGGATTCACCGCCCTCAGCCTGATCTTCTTCTTCGGGGTGATCGCCGCTGCCGTCCGCATGCGCAGCCGTCCCCACATGAAACTGGGGGTGGACGCCTTGCCTGGATCCACTGGCCTGGCCAGCTCCGGCTTGAACCCCGAAGGCACTGTGCTGGTGGACGGCAGCTACTGGCAAGCTCGCTCCCTTGAAGGGGAAATCCAACTCGGCCAAACCGTCTCTGTGGTGGGCCATGAGGGTTTGATCCTTTTGGTGAAACTAAAACAGCAAAAATTGAAGGAGGGTACAGCATGATCTTGGAATCAGCCTTGTGGGTGTTGCTCGGGATCGTTATTCTGTTTTTGATTTTCCGTTTCGGTATCCGCATCGTACGAGAATACAAACGCTTGGTGATCTTCAGGCTGGGCAAGTGCATTGGCCCCAAAGGACCGGGAATCGTCTTCCTGATTCCTTTCGTCGATTCTCCCTTCGCGGTGGACCTTCGCGAGCAATTCCTGGAGATCCCTCACCAAACCTGCATCACCAAGGACAATGCGCCAATTTCCATCGACTTCCTGATCTACTCCAAAATCTTCGAGCCCACCCTTTCGGTGGTGAAGATTCAAAACTTCCTCACTGCCGTGCAGGGATTGGCTACTACCTCCTTGCGCGCTGTGGTAGGCGATATCTCCCTTGATGATGTCCTGGCCAAGCGAGACCATATCAATGAGGTGCTGGCAACCAAGCTGGATCAGATTACCGAGGGGTGGGGCGTGAAAGTCACCCGCGTAGAGATCCGCGAAATCGTTCCGCCCAAAGACGTCTCCGAGGCGATGATCCGTCAGATGTCGGCTGAGCGTACCCGTCGCGCCATCGTCACCGAGGCTGAGGGCAAGAAAGCGGCGGCCATCACTGTGGCAGAGGGGGCCAAGCAATCCGCCATCCTCAATGCCGAAGGAGACCGCCAAGCGCGCATCCTTACCGCTGAAGGCTTCTCTTTGGCCTTGGATCGGATCTACTCTGTAGCCAAAGGGATCGATGAAAAAACGATGACCCTGCAATACTTCGACGCCCTGCGAGCTTTGGGGGCCAGTCCCTCTACCAAGTACATCTTCCCGATGGAGTTCACTTCCATGCTGGCGCCCATCGTGCGCGGCCTCAACAAGGAAGGGGCGCTGCCGAAGGATTGAGGATAATTCTTTATCTGGAGGTCGCCCTGCTACCCGAGGTCGAGGTGTGCTATCATAACGGCGATTCTTCCCAGGAGGAGTGTAGAGTATGGCTTACTTGATCAGTCCGGAATGCATCGCCTGTGGAGCGTGCGTGGACAACTGCCCAGTCGAGGCGATTACCGCTGGAGACCCCATCTACATCATTGACGCCGACAAGTGCATCGACTGCGGCGCATGCAACAGCGTCTGCCCGGTGGAGGCTCCCAAACCCGTCTAGCAGTGTAGGATTCTCAGCGTTTCAACCCATGAAAGGCCGCTTTTTGGCGGCCTTTCCCTTTCCTACCGCCTCCTTCGAATTTGCGCTAGGCTTCGTTTATGAAACGAGAAGCAGAGGCGCGGAGGTTGTTGACTGCGGTGGCTGAGGCAGCCAAGCGATCATTGATGACAGCCTACCTGGTGGGAGGCGCTGTGCGGGACCGGTTGCTGGGCCTGGCATCAACGCACGATCTTGATTTTGTGGTGGAACAAGGGTCAGCTTTGGAGTTGGCGCGATTGACGGCAGAAAAACTGGATGCTCCTCCCCCGGTCTTGTTCCCACGCTTCCACACTGCCCAGATATTTCTTCCCCCCTGGAAGTTGGAGTTCGTCGACGCCCGGCGCGAGTCTTATGCCCAGGACAGTCGCAAGCCACAAGTAGAGCGGGCCAGCCTGCTGGAAGACTTGCAGCGGCGGGACTTTACCATCAACACGTTGGCCCAGGAGCTGGAATCCGGGCGCTTGATCGACCTCCTCGATGGTCGCAAGGATCTTCAAAAGCGCCTCCTGCGCACTCCTCTCGACCCGGATGAGACGCTTCGCGACGATCCCCTGCGAATGTTGCGAGCAGTTCGCTTCGCCTCCAGCCTGGACTTCTCTTTGGAACCAAACTTGGAAGAAGCGGTCCGCCGCCAGGCCACGACCCTTTGGGGGAAGGTCTCGCCCGAGCGTGTGAAAGTAGAGCTGGACTCCATTCTGCTCTCGCCCCTGCCGGCGAATGCGATCATCTTGTTGGATCGTGTCGGTCTGACCCAGCAGATCCTGCCGGAGCTGGAAGCAGCGAAACAGGTGCCACAGGACAAAGTGCAGGCATCCAATCTTTTTCACCACTCCCTAGCTACGCTGCAACGAGCTGCCGAGTTCCTCCCCAATCCGGTTTCGCCTCGCGAGCGCTACGCCGCCTTGCTGCACGATTTGGGCAAGATCCGGACCATGCGCGCAGAAGGCGGTGTGCTGCATTTCCATGGCCACTCCGTAGCCGGGGCGGAGATGGCGAGCGCCATCCTCTCTCGCTTGCGCTCTTCTGGCGAGGAGATCGAAGAAGTCTCGTTCCTAATACGCTGGCATATGCTGCCCGCCCAATATGCCCCCGATTGGAGCGATGCGGCAGTAAAAAGACTGATCCGCCGATTGGGTCCTCTCCTGAAGGCCACGCTGCGTCTCTCCCGCGCTGATATCTACGGGATCGAACGGCAGGAACACGATTTTTGGCATTTGGTCAAGCGCATCGAAGCGTTCGGTGAGGAAAAAATACAACAAGTAGTCTCTCCTTTGAATGGCGAGGAAATCATGGCGCTTTTTTCCCAGGGACCGGGCGCTTTCATCGGCCGTATCAAAGAGGAACTGGTGGATGCGGTGTTGGAGGGAACTTTGGAGGACAGCCCCCGCGCCGCCCGCGCTTACTTGCGACGCAAGTACCAGCTTTAGGGGGTCACATCTTCAGATGTCACCAATTATTAAAGGGGACAGAATTATTTATTTCCGAACCTTATCTGGGCTGGAATCGTGCGGATCTCGCTGACTGCCGATGGTCCAGTTACGGCGTCAAAATAGGTTCCCGGCAAGGAATATGGCCGATTATGGTCCCTGCACCTTTGGTTCTGCTGACAGTGAAAGAAGCGAGAGGAAATGTGGAGGAAATCGAGAAGATAAAAAAACGTGGGAAAATAAATCTGTCCCCTTATTTAAGTAAGTTGACAATTTAACAACGTCCCTGAAATCATACAGAGGTGGATTACACTTTGCGCAACGCCACCATTCAAGAGAGAGGGACCGCCAGGACAGTTGACTTGGCCATTCACGAGGGGAAGATCAAGGAGATCGGGAACCGCCTCGGCCCCTGCGGACAGGATCTAGACCTTAAGGGAGCCTTGCTCTTGCCAGCCTTTACCGACAGCCACCTTCATCTGCACGGGATAGCGGCTGGTTTCATTACTGTCGATTTGCGCGATTCCGCTTCCCTGGAGGAGGCTCTAACGGAAGCAGCTCGTTTCGCTTCCGGCCTGCCGGCTGGAGAATGGGTGGCAGGAGGCCGATGGGACCGCAATCGCTGGCCTGATTCCTCCCTCCCGGACCGCCACAGTCTGGATAGCGTTCTTCCCAACCACGCAGTTCAACTATGGAGCCGAGACGGGCACACTCTCTGGCTAAATACGCTCGCTTTAAAGCGATTGGGGATCACAACCCAGACGCCTGACCCCCCCGGCGGCCAGATCCTCCATGAGGAGGACGGCAGCCCCAGCGGGATCTTGTTGGAGAAAGCGGCCGACGCCTATGCCCCCAAGTTCTCCGCCTTGGTATCACCCGAGCGCTTGGCCGAAGCCATCTGCAAGGCGGCGCAGGCCCTCAACCGGGTGGGAATTGTGGCCTGCAATCACTTCGCCGGGGAAGAAGACTACTATGCCGTGGCCGGTCTGGCTAAACAGTTGCGCCTTCCCTTGCGGCTGGCCATCTGGTTGGACCAACCCACTCTGCCGCGATTGATCGAGCAACATTTGCATAGCGGGGAGGGGGACGAACAAGTCAAGTTCGGCGGCTTGAAGGTCTTCGCTGACGGCGCATTGGGATCGCGAACGGCCTGGATGCTGGAACCCTATACGAGCAGTTCACAACGGGGGATCTGTGCCGTTGAGCGGGAAGCTCTTGCGGCGGACATTGGGCGAGCCGCTCAAGCTGGGATCGCTACTGCTGTTCACGCCATCGGCGACGCAGCCGTTCGCATGACGTTGGACTGCTTCGCTCCCACTGCAACGGAAAATGCTCTGCTGCGCAGCCGCATCGAGCACGCCCAATTGGTTCACTCGAGCGATTTGCCTCGTTTTCGCGCCTGTGGCCTGATGGCTTCGGTGCAGCCGATCCACGCCCCCCACGATCGAGCAATGGCCTTGCTGCATTGGGGAGAGGACCGAACTAACCGGGCTTACCCATACCGCTCATTGGATCAGCTTGGGGTTCCCCTCGCCTTCGGCTCCGACGCTCCGGTGGAAGACCCCAATCCATTGCCCGGGCTCTTTGCCGCCGTTTTCCGCCGCCTCTTCACCGACCTTCCGGAATATGCCATCGGTCTTGAGGGATCGCTTTCACTGGAGCGCGCCCTCTATGCCTACACCACCGCAGGCGCATGGGGAATGTATGCTGAAACATCTCGAGGGCGCCTCGCCCCTGGCTTGCTGGCCGACCTTGTCGTACTCGATCATGATATCTTTCAGGATCCGCTCGCCTTGCTTCCACGAACTCGCGTCCTGGCGACTTTCCTTGGCGGAGAACCGGTTTATCTGGCGGACAATTTCAGGATATAATGCGATTTTCTCACCCATAATCCAGGACATATTATAATTTCGTTTCGCTTTGGACCGGGATCTTTTCGGTCCATAGCATTCATTGGCAAACCCTAAGGCATTCGCAGAATGGTGCGGCTTAGGACAGCGCAAACCTCGGCTCGGGTGATTTCCCCATCTGGCTGGAAGCGCCCATCAGGATAGCCGATGACGATCCCCAGCTCGCCTGCGGTTTGGATCGTCCGGAAAGCCCAGTGGCTCTTGGTCACGTCCAGGAAAAGCGGGTCATAGGGAATGAACTCCAGCAGCACCGGGAAGGCGCGTAAAAGCATCGTCAGCCACTCGGCGCGGGTGATCGGCTCCTCTGGGCGAAACTCACCGGAGGGGTAGCCCTCCACCAGCTTCTCCGTCTGGGCAGCAGCGACTTCCTCTCCGGCCCAGTAGTCGCTCCCTACATCCGGAAAAGAGGTTCCAACGGTCGTTCGTTCCAGGCCCAGGGCGCGGGTCAGCATTGCCACCCCCTCTGCTCGGCCACAGGCCCGATCCGGCCACACGCCGCCGTCGGGAAAGGCCCGCAGCACGAACCGCTCAGCCATCGCCTGCAGGTAGCCTGCCGACCAGTGAGAGGTGTTTGCCGTCACCTGGCGAAAGGGTTGGTCGCTGGGCGCTTGCCGGATCAGCAGGTCTGCGCCCATCTGCCAGGGGAAGAGTGTCGCGCTCAGGCATGTGAGGTAACTCGTTGTCGGACAATAGACATTCCAAAACGAATAGAGGGCGGGATCGTTCAAATCCTCCACCCCAACTTGGTGAGCCCAGCGGACAGCAAAGCCGTCTGCCTCCGCCCGGCGCCTTCCCGCAATGTAAAGGACGATGGCGCTGGCGTCACTATTCAACGAGCTGATGCGAAGGGGATAAACCAACCCGGGCGCATCGAAGCGCAGCAGCACAGGTTGAACGAGGCCCATCAATTCATGGGTCGAATTTTCTTCCAAGAGTGGCATCATGTCCAGCCGCATGGCCAGGAACACCCAACCGCGCTGGACATAGTCGGCAAAAATGGCGGAGGCTGCTTCCGGCAGCGGGAAGCCATTCTCCCGAAGCCAGCGCACCAGCTCATCGCTCGTCCGGGCGGCAAGGGTAGTGGTGTCAAGCAGACCCACGCGACGGCGATCGAGCACCTCAACCCCCTCGGAACCCTTCGGCCCTAGACTCACTGGACCTGTCTGCCGCCACTGGTCGGTTTCCTGCAAGCGCTCGTCCCACAGCACAAGAGGTTGAGTAAGGTCAGCCAGTGCGGCAAAAACGCCGTCCGGCCCTTCTTCCACTAGCGGTGGCGAGGGAAGGGGCACGATCCAGGCTAGGTCGCCATCCCAGCTCTGGAAGGAGACCTGCAGCAACATCGTCTCCCTGCCACCATCATAGGCCAATAGCGCTAGCTGCTCCGGTTCGGTCACTGGATGCTGGACCGGGAAAAAGGCGCCGTCGCCCCAGGCGGCGAGCGGCATCAGGAATATCAGAACGAGTCCAATAACGACCCCTTTCAACAAGCTCATCGCAATCACCTCCGTTGGTTTTATCTCACCCATTAGACGGCTGTGCGCAGAAGGGGTTCCGATGGCGTTCAATCAGAGAATCTCCGGCTGCGAATAACCAGGAAAGTCATGGATAAGAAGTCAAAGAACCTTTGAAGCTAGAAAAATAGCGGCTCTTTCTCAAAATGAGTGGGCAAGGCAGTCTCGGGGGTAACATGGTTCCTGGGATCAGCAAGGCTGACGGCAACAAGTCAACCAGCTTCAGTTTGATAGCCCCCGTTGGAGCAACGCATGCTTGGCCCCACCTAGCACCCGGCAGCTTGATAGCCCCCGGCAGCTTGATAGCCCCCGGCAGCTTGATAGCCCCCGGCAGGGTGTTCCGGAGAATGAGGCGTCACGATGCTGAGACTGCTCGTGCCTGGGCGGGTTTGAAACCCGCCCCTACGAGGACCACTGCGGCGAAAACCCTGTCCCCGGAACTGCTGCTATCCCTGGGACCGTGGCGCCCCAGTGCGGCAAACCTGAGACTGCCGACTTTCCTGGAACCGGCCAGACTCTTCAAGATCATCATCGCCAGGATGAAAGGAAGACTGGCCTGTTACCCGCTTTAAATGAGAAAGAACCAAAATAGCATTATGCCGCGATTGATTGAACACCCTGCCGGGGGCTAGGTACTTTTCCACATTGACTGGCGCGGGGTGATCGCCAGGGCGAACAAGATCAGCGCTCCGCCTGCCAATGCCCAGGCACTGGGAATTTCATTGAAGATGAGGAAAGCCCAGAGGGTGGCGGCCACAGGCTCGACCAGGATAGTCAGTGTCAGGAAAGCTGGGCGCACTTCAGCCAGTAAGTAGTTCAGCACGGTGTGGCCGAGGAGTTGCGGTCCCAGGGTCAGCAAAGACAAGAACAACCAGGAACTGGCCGATCCAGGCCAAAGCGGAGTTCCCTGGAGGAGAATCGCAGCCAAGAGGAAGAGGGCTGCGAAGGAGTAGCTAAGACTGGCGTATAGCGCGATGGAGATCCTCGCCCGCAACGCGCTCCCTATCAGGAAGTAGAGAGCAGCCATGGCGCCTCCGGACAAGGCCAGCAGATCGCCGAGAAGGGCCGGCCCAGTGTGCAGGCGAAAGTCCGCGTTGGCGATGAGAAACATCCCGGCTAAAGAAAGGACGATCGCCAGGTTGAAAGTCCACGGGAAAGCGCGCCGCAGGTGAACACGCTCAGCCAGGGCGGTGAAGATCACATAGGTAGAGCCTAGTACAGTGGCGTTGGAAACAGTGGTCAGGAAGAGCGAGCTGATCCAGGCGGCGAAATGCAAGGCCAAAGCCAACCCGGAGAGAGCGGCCAAGCCGATCTCCCGCGCAGGCATCGCCAGCAGAGCTCCCCGCTCCCGGCCAAGCACGTAGGGCCAAAGCAAGAGGGAAGCCAGCGCTACCCGCCAGAAGGAGATCACCAGGGGTGGGTCTCCGGATAGACGCGCCAGGATCGACCCGAAGGAGACAGAGACGACGGCCAGTAGGATGAGCCACTGGAGGGAGCGTTTCAAGGGTATCGGGAAGGGTCGCGGGCCGAAAACGCCTACGGGGTGACGGCAGGTGCAGCCGGCAGGAAACGTCCCTCCATCACCACTCGGTCCGGCATCAACTTGATCCCCAACAACAATATCCCCTCCCCCATCCCGGTGTTTGGAGCAACCGGCATCTCAACTGTTGGGGGGCGCAAGATGTCAAGCAGATTGCTTTGGGCGTAGAGTTTCCAGGAGTAGGCGCTGAGCGAAGGCAAAACTTTGCGGATATCTTCCCGTTGAGCTAATGAGTAACCGCTGCTGCGAGCGCGCAGGAGCATCTCCATCGTTTCCGGACGAAAGGCTAGGTAGAAAGCGTCCGGTGAGAAGGAGTAGAGCAATTGACTGTCCCCCAACTGAAGGCTGGTGACGGTGAGACCCTCTACTTCTTTCTGGGAGAGGGTGACCAGTTCAATCATTGCGGCTAATTCCTCAATTCCCTCTATGACTTTGGTCCCCGCTTGAAGTTGGCTTGGAGTGAGGCTGAAACACACACCAAGGCCGGTGAGGAGATCTTTTCCCGGCGCTAGATAAATCTTGGTCTCACCGTCCAACCAACTGAAATCGAAGGGGGGAAACTCCAGGCTTCCCTGCTGAATGAGGAAATCAGCCAACTGTCCGAGAAAGCCCGGCCCGGAAAAAGCAAAGACGGCTTCGGGGGGTACACTGTCGAAGCTGTCGGGGTTCACCAACGTCTCAACCAGGAGAGATGTCAGGGGATTCCCGGCTCCGCCCAGCAAGGCATTCAGGTCCGCTTCGCACTCCACTTTCAATTGAATCTCCTCTTCCAAGGCTGGGACAGCCAATACCAAGGTTCCCAATTGCGGAGGGAAGTCGGGCAGACGATGGAAATCCACGTAGAGGAAGATTGAACTGGCCGGGTAGTCCGTCCTGGCTTTGCGGTAGGCAAGATTGTCGCGCAGGCGCATGGGCGCTGACGGTTGCAGCAGCAAACGGAGGTTCTGCTCGCTGGAAGCAATAAAGAGCATCCCGAAGCGCAGGCAGAGAAAAAGGGAGCTCTGCCCTTGCCAGCGCCAGGCTGAACCTTCCTCCAAGGGGAGCGAGGAGACCTCCATTCCCAACTGGCGCAAAGAACCGGCAAGGAGATCCATCTGAGTAGGGAACTGGTTGGGGTCTACTACCTCGGTTAAGCCGAACCAGGATATTTGGCCATCGTCGGCCCACCGCGCAGCAATCTGCAAGTGAGAGCGCAACTTGGGAAGAAAGCCCTCTACCAGGACAGCCTGCTCTCGGCCGCTCAGGGGTAGGAAAGCAGTAGCTTTCTGCAATAGTTCGCTGACTCCGGCCTGTGCAAAGGTCTGCGCCAAGTTGGCATCACTGCTGTTGCGCAGGGTGAGAGAGAGACCGCAGTCGGACGGGACTAAATCAGCCAGGTCCGGGATCAGACGGGGTGGGTTTGGGGGGACAAGCTGGGGCCAGAGAAGAAGCGCGGAGATGCCGATGACGACCAAAGCAATGATTCCTGCCCACACTCCCCAAGGGACGCGTGAATGTTTCTTGAAGCTGTTGCCGCACTGGAAACAGAAGACAGCGTCATTGGGGTTTTCCGCGCCGCACTTTTTACAAGTCAAGGCAAGTTGTCTTTTCATGGTGTGGGAACAGGTATCGCTGTTGGAGTTGTTGTGGCTGCGGGAGTTGGCGTCACCGTAGCGGAAGGCGTCGAAGTAGCAGTAGTCACGAGAGAAGGGGTATTCGTAGGCGATGGCGTCGAGGTTATCATCGGCAAGCGCAGGGCGGAAGCCATCAACATCGCCGCCTGGCCGCGAGTGATGCGCTGATCGGGACTCAACTCTCCGCGTGGAGCAAGGTATCGGTAAAAGCGGCTTTCCAAAAGAGGAGGATCGGCCAGAAAGAACGCAGAAACGGCAGCCTGAGACCAGTGACCGGCTACATCCGTAAAGGGGGCGGCTCCCTCTCGCACGGGCAGAGAAGACGTACGGGTCAAGGTGGTGATGGCCTGGGCTTTGGTTAATGACTCGTTGGGGCGGAAAGTGCCGTCGCCAAAACCGATCATCCAGCCTGAATCGGCCGCCGCTTGAACGGAGGCGGCATACCAGGCTGAAGGGTCCACGTCGGGGAAAGAGCGAGGTGAGCTGGCCGTTTGGGTTGGGAAGGAATTCAACAACATCTGGGAAAACTGAGCCCTGGTCAACAGCGAGTCCGGGCGGAAAGTGCCGTCATCCAGCCCCTTGACTAACCCGCGAGCGGCCAGGCTCTCCACCCAAGGGCGGCTCCAGTGGTCTTCCGTGTCGAAGAAGGGGGAGGCCGGCGGGGCCCCGGGAACCAAAGTGATGTAACCAATCTTGTCTTTAGTTCCGCTCTTATCTTGCCACGCCAAAGTATTTCCCCACAAGGCAGGAGAGTCTTGCCCCAGTTGCGACGGCACTGGGACAAAAGCCTTTCCCGCACTGATGTCCCACACCTTGACCTGCCGGATACCGTCTTTGTAGAGGGTGTAGGCGATCCAATTGCCATAAATGGCCAGGTGGTAAATCGAGCTGCGGTTGGTATTGGTCCCTGCTTCCTCAGCCAAGATGGAGGTCTGGCCGGTGGCGATATGGTACATGTAAAGGTAGGCGTTCCCGTTGTCCCAGTTCACATCCCAGATGATCTTGTCTCCAAAGATAACCGGGACTCCGCCTGCAGCAGGGCGGTTTGGATTATGCACCCAGACCGGGAACTCCTTCTCCAGCGCTAGGTCGTAGTAATAGATGTCGGTGAAGTTGGTGTTCTCGCGAGCATCCAGGTAGACCACGCGGTCGCCATCGATGGAAGGGAACATTTGGTTCCCCTTCAACGTGGTGACGGACCGTTCCTGGCCGGTAGCCAGATCATACATGTAGATGTCCGAATTGCCGTTGCGCTCGTCCTGCCAGACGATGCGGTCTGCCCAGATCGAGGGCAGCTTGTGGGAACCGGGGCTGGTGCAAATGGGGATTTCCTTGTTCTCTAATAGGTCGAACATATAAATGTCCCATTTCTCCGTATCGCCGTCCATGTTGCGCTTATCCATCCACACGATATGGTCGCCGTAGATCCGCGGCATATACTGGTCATTGTAGGCGGTGGCAATGGCTGCGTCGCGCCGTCCGGCGATGTCGTAAAAATAGATGTCCATCCCGCCGTCGCGGTTGTCGCTCCAGACGATTCGGTTGCCGCTGATCGAAGGGAACCATTGGAACCCAGACGAGGTTGGCACGTAGCTGGCGATGTACCCCCACACCGGGGGCAAGCTGACCAGCAGCAAGATCGCCGCCAACAGCAGGCTTACCCCGATTTGGGCTTTTTGGCGTTTCCCCACCATCGTTCCAATCTCTCCTTGATCTGAATTTCGGCGCCTTGATCCGATGGGTCATAATATTGACGGAAGCGCAGTTCTTTTGGCAAGTATTCCTGTTGGACGAAATGTCCAGGGTAATCGTGCCCGTAAAGGTAACCAGCCCCCGGCAGCTTGATAGCCCCCGGCAGCTTGATAGCCCCCGGCAGGGTGTCCTGTCCGTACCCCATCCGACGAGTTCCGGCTGTGGAGGGGTTGCGCAGGTGAAGGGGGACCGGCAGATTCTGGCTGCGCTCCACCTCTTCCAGGGCAAGCCCGATTCCCTTGACGGCAGCGTTGCTCTTGGGCGCACAGGCCACGTACGTGGCAGCTTGGGCGAGGATGATCTGCGCCTCCGGAAAGCCGACCAATTGCGCCGCGTATGCTGCTGAACTGGCCAGGATGAGGGCCTGGGGGTCGGCATTGCCAACGTCCTCGGCGGCGCAGATGAGGATGCGGCGCGAGATGAAGGAGGGATCTTCACCAGCGTAGACCATCCGCGCCAGCCAATACAGCGTGGCGTCGGGGTCGCAGCCGCGCATGCTCTTAATGAAGGCCGAGATGGTCTCGAAATGCTCATCGGCGGCCTTGTCATATCGCACCGCCTTCTTCTGAAGCGCTTCTTCGATCACCTCTCTGGAAAGCACACGGACGCCTCGCTCATCCTGCGGGGTGGTCAGGGCGCCCCACTCAAGCGCGTTGAGGGCGATGCGGGCATCGCCATTGGAGGCTTGCAGCAGCATCTCCCGCGCTTTCGGGAGGAGTTCCAGGGGAATCTCGCCGAGCCCCCTTTCCTTGTCGGTCATGGCCCGCTCCAGGATGGCGCCAATCTCCTCGGGGGAGAGGGATTCCAGGCGGAAGACACGCGAGCGTGAAACCAAGGGGGCGATCACCTCGAAGAAGGGGTTTTCAGTGGTAGCTCCAATCAGGATTACCGTCCCTTCCTCCACGCAGGGAAGCAAGGCATCCTGTTGGGCCTTGTTGAAGCGGTGAATCTCATCAATGAAAAGGATGGTGCGACGATTTTGCCCCCGCAACCGCTGGCGCGCCTCAACAATGACCGTTCTCAGGTCAGCCACTCCAGCGGTGACCGCTGAGAGTTGGGAGAAGTGGGCCAGCGTCTTATTGGCGATCAGCTTGGCCAGGGTGGTCTTGCCGCATCCCGGGGGCCCCCAGAAGATCAACGAGCCCAGGGTATCCGTCTCGATAGCCCGCCTGAGCAGGCGCCCCGCTCCTACTACTTTTTCCTGGCCGACGAATTCCTCCAGATCCCGCGGTCGCATGCGCACAGCCAACGGGGCCACCGGGGCGGGTCCAACTGCCGGTGACTCAAAGAGAGACATGATTCGTGACAATCCAGGCCTTCTGGCCGTTCCTTTCCACGTTCCCTCTTAGTATAATGCATGTACTTTTCATGGAATACCCGAGGCCACGATGATCGATCTGAAATACCTTCGCGACCACCCAGAGGTGGTGCGTCTTAGTTTGCGCAAGCGCAACCATAGCGGTGACGAAGTGGACGCCGTGTTGTCCCTGGACGAGGAATGGCGGCGCCTCTTCACTCGTCAGAATAATCTGCGCGCCGAGCAAAAGAAGCGCTCCGAGGAAATCGCCGCAAGCAAACGAAACAAGGAAGATGTGACCGCTGAAATAGCTGAAATGAAAGAATTGGCTCAACTCGTACGGGAGCTGGCAATCACCCTGAAGGAGAAGGAAGAAGCGCTGCAAGGTTTATTGGCCAAACTGCCCAACCTCCTCCACCTCTCCGTGCCCGAGGGATCCGACGACAGCGACAACCCCTGTTTGCGTTCCTGGGGGGAGATCCCCAGCTTTTCTTTCATTCCCCTCCCCCACTGGGAATTGGCCAGTCGCCTAAAGCTCTTTGACCTGGAGCGTGGAAGCAAAGTAGCCGGCAGCGGATTCATCCTCTATACCGGCTGGGGGGCCAAGCTGGAGAGGGCTCTGATCAATTGGATGCTTGACTTTCACAGCCAGAAACATGGCTGCCGGGAAGTCTTCCCTCCTTTCGTTGTAAACCGCGAGACGGCCTTCGGCACCGGCAAGCTGCCTGACTTCGAAGGGCAGATGTACACTTTTTCGAACACCGATCTTTTCCTCAATCCCACCGCTGAAGTACCCGTGACGGCCCTCTTCGCTGGGGAGACTTTGAAAGCCGAAGAACTGCCTCTCTCCTATGCCGCTTATACGGCCTGCTTCCGCCGCGAAGCAGGAGCAGCCGGCAAAGACACGCGCGGATTGCTGCGAGTGCATCAATTCAATAAAGTGGAGTTGGTCAAATTCACCCGGCCTGAGCAATCCTACGCTGAGCTGGAGACGTTGGTCAGGGACGCCGAAGAGATCGTTCAAGCCCTTGAACTCCCTTACCAAGTAACGGAGCTGTGCGGTGGGGACATTGGCTTCGGCGCGGCCAAGGCATACGACATCAACGTTTGGTCGCCGGGTACGGGAAAGTGGTTGGAGATCTCTACCTGCAGCAACTGCACGGATTTCCAGTCTCGCCGCTTGAATACCCGCTTCCGCAATCCCGAAAGCGGAAAGCTGGAGTTCGTGCACACCCTCAATGGCTCCGGTGTGGCCCTTCCCCGAACGGTGGCAGCCCTCCTGGAAAACCACCAGCAAGCCGATGGGAGCGTGCGGTTGCCGCCGGTCCTGGTCCCCTACATGGGTGTCGAGCGCATCACCTCTACCTAGGCGACGAGGCACTTCCCGACTGAAGCTGGGGTGTATACTTTTATTAGTCCCTGGTCCAAGGTCGCCCCACTCAGGATCTTGGATTTGCGCTGAAGCTGGGACATCATTGCCTGGCAAGGTTTAGGAAGACGGATGGGTGGCCGAGTGGTTTAAGGCGCCGCACTTGAAATGCGGTGGGCTAAAAGGCCCCGCGGGTTCAAATCCTGCCCCATCCGCCATTTTACTTCTCGCAACGCTGATGGCCCTCTCATCATTATTGGCTTTTTCTCATATTGAGTGGGTAAGGCAGTCTGATGGCAAAAAGGATCAATTGGGGTCAGGTCTTTAGATTTAGCATTCCTTCTTGAAACTGCAGATAGTCGTGGTGTGCAGGCCATTCTGCGTGATTGCCCTTGTCAGTCATTCACAAGCAGATCCACTGGCGCCGCCATGTTCCGCCATCTTAAGAATAAGGGGACAGATTTATTTTCTCCTCCGCTGCGCTCAGGACGGGCTGCCAGTCAACTGCCCCGCTGGAGCGAGGTTCGGATCAGCTCCCATTCTCCCGCCGCGATGGTTCCTCTTACCCAAGCTGCATAACTCTTCGCTCGTTTTGTTTCACTGTCGGCAAGGCCCAGGGTGCAGGGATCATCATCCAGCCATTCATCTTGACGGTTGCCGATTTTGACGCCGTAGCTGGACCATCGGCAGTCAGCGGGATCCGCGACGAAAACGGATTGCCTATGCTCAATAAATAAATCTGTCCCCTTTTCCTGCTTTTTCTCCCTGAAGATCCACGAAGTCCAGGAAGTTTTCCCGGTTGACGCAAGTGAAGAGCGCGTCTGGGTAGGCGTCGATCCAGCCTCGTGGCGCAGCGGTGCGTTGGCGGCCTGCCTTGAACTCGTAACCGGAAAGCCGACCATCCCGCTCTTCCACATAATCCAACTCAGCTCCGCTGTGGGTGCGCCAGAAATAGCAGCCGGCCGGCCACTGCCGGTAATCCAGCATCTTGCGCCGCTCGGCGAGGAGAAAGTTCTCCCAGAGTTGGCCAAGGTCGTTGCGTTGGGAGAGGGGGGAGAAATTCTCGATGGCAGCGTTCCGCACCCCCAGATCGCAGAAGAAGATCTTCTCCATCTTGCGCACCTCTTT
>CAYXFH010000093.1:0-11818 GCA_964464245.1 uncultured bacterium | reverse complement strand
TTATTTGTACAACTTCACTAATCCGGACCGCCCCTGCGCCTTTTCCCTTCCCCCCGGGCAGGGCGTGCTTTTCGCAGCAGCCATGGAAAACTTGGTACACGCCTCGGCCGTTGAGCTGCGCAAGCTCTTCGAGACCCCTCTCTACATGGAGCAACGCCGCCGTCTGGAGATGGAAGCCAACCGCCGCAAACAAACCCTCTTTGCGCAATTGTCGAAAGATGCCCTGGCCCATCGCCTCACCCTGGAGTTCACCCCCCAGGGAATCATCTCCGTCCCCACCTCCGCGGAGGGGAGGAAGTACGCCCCGAAGGAGTTCGAGGAGCTCCCGGAAGAAATCAGGGCATCCTATCGCAGCGAAAGCGAGGCAGTGCAGGAAATGCTGCAGGCCTCCATGCTGGAAGCTCACAAAGTGGACCGGGAGATGGCCGAGGCCATCAGCCGGGTGGAACAGGAGATGTCTGCGTCCCTCCTGGGTCCGCTGTTCCAGAAGATGGAGGAGAGCGTCCCCTCCCTGCAGTCTCTCCTGGGGTGGCTTCAAGAGGTGAAAAAGGATCTGGTCTCTCGCTTGAACGATTTCCGGGAGAAGGAGGGAGAGCCCATCCCTAAGGCAGCCGAGATCTCTCGCTATCGAGTGAACGTCTTCCTCGACCGCACCCGTCAAGCCGGCGCCCCGCTGGTCCTGGAGATGAACCCCTCCTACTGCAACCTCACCGGCAAGATCGAGTTCCGGCCGGCCTTCGGCGCCTTCATCACCGATCAGACGATGATCAAGGCGGGAGCGATAGCCCAGGCCAACGGCGGCTACCTGGTCCTTCCGGCTCAAGAGTTGCTCACTTCCCCCTTCGCTTGGGAAGCGCTGAAGAGGGCCTTGCGTCAGGGGCAATTGCGGGTAGAAAACGTAAGCGAGTTCGCTGGCAGCGTCCCCATCGTAACCTTGCGGCCGGAGCCGATCCCCCTTGATCTGACCGTCATCCTGATCGGCCAGCCCGAGCATTATTCCCTCCTCTACAGCATAGACGAGGACTTCCGCAAGCTCTTCAAGATTCGAGCCGATTTCGACCTGGAGATGCCCAGAAACCGGGAAACGATCGCCGATTATGCGAGCTTCCTTCATGACCTGGCCGCAACTGCAGAGGACATCAGCCCCCGGCAGCTTGACAGCCCCCGGCAGGGCGTTCTGCCCAGTGAGCCCGTCGCTTCCCTTCCCTACGATCGAGAGCAGACGCTTGAGGGCAGGGCTCAAGCCCGTTCAATGCCCTTCCAGGCCGGCGCTGTAGCGGCCCTGGTGGATTACGGTTCACGGCTGGCGGAGTCGCAGCGCAAGCTTTCCGCCCGCTTCGCTGAGATCTCCGACGTTGCTTTCGAGTCCTGCTACTGGGCTCGGCAAGCGGGCAAGGACCGGGTCCAAGCCGAGCATGTGAGCCGCGCCCTAGAGGAGAAGGCTTTCCGTTCGCGCCAGGTAGAGGACAAGATTCAAGAGTCGATCGACCAGGGAACCTTGATGATCACCCTCGAGGGAGGGAGGGTAGGGCAGATCAACGCGCTATCGGTCTATGCCTCAGGCGGGTACAGCTTTGGCCGCCCCAGCCGGATCACCGCTCGCACCTACCTAGGAGAGGAGGGCATTCTCCATATCGAGCGTGAGACCGAACTCTCCGGCCCCATCCACAGCAAAGGCGTGCTGACGCTGGCCGGCTACCTGGGGGGGCAATACGCCCAGGAATTCCCCCTCTCCTTTTCCGCGTCGATCACCTTTGAACAGCTTTACGAGGGGGTGGAAGGGGACAGCGCGTCCTCCGCCGAGCTCTACGCCCTTCTTTCCTCGCTGGCTGAGGCGCCTTTGCGACAAGACGTGGCAGTGACCGGCTCGGTTAATCAGTACGGCGAGATCCAACCGATCGGTGGAGTCAACGAGAAGGTGGAGGGCTTCTTCGCCGTATGCAAAGCCAAAGGGTTGACCGGGCGGCAGGGAGTGATGATCCCGGCCCAAAACGCGCAAAATTTGATGTTGCGTGATGAGGTGGTGGAGGCTGTGCGGGGTGGCTTCTTCCATGTCTGGGTGGTCCGCACGGTCGATGAAGGGATCGAACATCTGACCGGACTGCCCGCCGGGGAACGGTTGGCGGAGGGAGGCTTCACCCCGGGCAGCGCTCATGAACTCGTCTATCGCCGCTTAGGTCGCTTCGCCGAGCGGATGAAAGAATACGACGCTGGATAACCACGCTGCTATGGGGACAGATTCCCCAACGATGGGGACAGATTTGAAATCTGTCCCCATCGTTGGGAGGGTGACTTCAACTTGGGGATCTTCCCTCACTTCGGGAAGAAACGCGGATCTTCCGGTCGATGAATTGCCAGCGACATCCAGCGTACAGGAGGAAAAAGGGGATCATTCCGACCCATAGCCAGGTGTTCCAGAATAGCCAAGGCAAGAAGTAGACCGCGACCATCCCGATCAGGATGGGCAGAAAAGCCGCCCAGACGATGAGGGCCTGAGGCCACCGCAGCAAATGCCAATGGACGAAGAGGGAAAGCCGGAACAGGTCGAGGATGAAAGTGCCGCCGATGGGAATGGCCAAGACCAGCCACTCTCTTCTGGGAAGATTCCAAGCCGCGCTTAAGATCACCACCGCAGTCAAGAAAAGGACCAAGCTAAGAGTGGAGAGAACTCGATCCAATCGCCGCGCTTTCTCGATCTGGTAGATTCGCAGTTCATCCATCTGGCATGCCCCAGACCTCCGGTCGACCCAGGAGAAAGCAGTCAGGAAAAGAGTCAGGCGCCATTCTTCCAGCTTTTAAAGAGGTTCAAGGAATCGCCTGAAACCTTCCTTCCACAGTGATCGCCAACGGCGTATTGGCTGGAGGCGTCCCCCACTTCCACAGAATGTAGTCCACCAGGGTCTGGTTGTCGGAGATGCCCAGGGGGGTCACCTGACTTGCCTGAGTGAAGACCGTGAAGGACTCTCCCCCGCTGGCCAAATAGGAACTGGTGGCCACCCGGTAGACCAGGTCCGGCAGGATGGGCGCGCCATTCTCCAGGGTGAGGGATAGAACGCGAGACCCTGGCGGGTTGACCGCCCGGTAGCTGTAGCGAAAGCCGGAGATTTGCAGCATATCCACGGCTTTTTGGTTGGGCGGCCATTGTTGCTCCAGGAGTTCCTTGATCTGGGCGCCGGTCAGCTCCACTGTGACTAGAATATTGTTGAACGGCTGAATGGCATAGCAATCACCCCAAGCGACCTGGTGCGGATAGGTGGGGTAGTTCAGATCGGAACGGATCCCACCTGGATTCATGATGCCGATCTGGGCCTGCGCTTTCCAACGGAAGGCATCGGCGATCAGATCTCCGATCGGGGACTCGGCGTTCCACTTATCACCGATTGGGATGGGTCCGGTGACGGATGCAATCACCTGATCCTGGATCTTAGCGATCTGGGCGTTGTAGCTATCTACCGGTGAAGTGATTCCCCGGTCGGGGATCAGTCCGTCAGCCTGAATCGAGGTCAGCTCTTGTTCCCTCCAGACTGCCCCGCCATTCAACCGGTCGATCCGCCAGCGGGAGATGCCCAGGGCCAGACCGGCGTAATTCTGTTGGAGGATGGGAATCCCGTTGACGGCGCCGTTGAGGAGGGTATGGGAATGACCGCTGGCCAGGAAATCCACCCCTTTCAGGCTCTCTGCCAGGTTGGCCACTTCGCCGGTAATAATGGGAGAGCCTGGTGTTTGCTCTCCTCCAAAGTGAGCCAGGACCACCACCATCTGGGCTCCTTGGGAACGCAATTGTGAGGATATCTGGTTGATGATTGGAGCGGGATCCAGGAACTCAAGCCCATTCAGGTTCCCCGGCATGACGATGTGGGGAGTCTCCAGGGTGGTGGCCCCCACCAGTCCGACACGGATCCCCTTCACTTCCAGCATGGCGGAGGGTTGGATCCAGGCGGGTCGCTGATCGCTCCCCTCTAGAAAGATGTTGCAGGAAAGCCAGGGAAAATGGGCCTGGGCAATCCGCTCCTGCAACACGGTCTGCCCCCAGTCGAAGTCATGGTTGCCGAAAGCTGAAGCCTGGACCCCGAGCTGGTTAAAGACATCAATGGAGGACGCGCCTTGAAAATAGTTGGAAATGAGGGTGGCTTGCATGATGTCGCCTTCATCCAACAACAGGGTCCCGTGAGGATTTCCGGCGCGCGCCGCTTGTTGTGCGGCGGCCAGGAAAGCCGCTCCCCCCATGGCCACACCATTGACTGTTTTGGGCTCCAATTGTCCGTGAAAATCATTGGTGGTCAGAAGCGTCAACTCGGGGTAACGGGCCTCTTCGATCCAACCCAAGGCGCCGGCGTTGCTGAGCGCGGCTTGCGGGCGAAGAGCCGTCCAACCGTCCAGTAAGCCCATGCCAATGGCTTGAGTGTAGGGAGCGGCCGACCAGGAAGACAACTCCGTCCAGCCGTAGTACTGGCGGAGCAGGGTCCAATCTGTGGTCGGCGTTCCTGTCCCCGGGAAGCCGACACTGGTCAACTGAGTGAGAGCCCGTTCGGTGTTCCAAGCGCCGGGATGTTCGTCGAGAGTGAGGTAACGCCGGGTCTCCAGATCATACCCCACGGCCATCGACTCCCCAGGTTGCAGCCAGGCTTGAAGGTACAAGTCCGGCCCCAGGTAGAGAAAGTGGATGAAACCGGGAGACACTGTCATTAGCGGCGCAGGGAGAAACCCGTAGTCGCGAGACCCGGCGCTGAAGCGGAATCTCTTGTTGGCGGGGTCTACGTAGAGCCAACTCCGGCGCCCGAGATCGACGGCGAGTTGACCGCCGGTCAACCCAGACCCGACGGGCCCATCGCTGGGGAAATAGGCCTCGGCCAGAAGAGAGGTGAAATCACTGGCCGAAATGGCTTCCTCGGGACGGAGATACTGGTCGGGGTAGAGGCTCCAATTGGCCTCGAAAAGGGCATTGGGGTCCAACGGAGAATGCGCTTGCAGATAGGAAACGATCGATTCCTGGATCGTCGCGTCGGAGGCATATAGAAGCGCGCCTCCCAACGGCAGAAGCTCCTCCTCCGCGTAGGTACGGTTGGTTGCTACCCTCATCCTCATCAGCGGGGTCACCGGCAGCCCTTGATAAGCCAACCCAAAGACGCGTTGTCCCACCTCGTGGGTGAGGTCGAGACGATACCGGATGCCACTCCAGATTCCGTACCGCAAGAGCGAGCGTTCGGGATTCAGTTGAGGTCCCTGGGGGTCAAAGCGGTACGTTTGGAAAGTTGCGGCAGAAGATTCCAGGGCATCGCGCAAGGTCGCTCCGCTGATCTCCACCACAGCCAGGGGATCCTCGTCGGGGTAGAGGGCTTGCACATCGCCCCAAGTGACAGGCCCCGCCGGGAGAGTTGCGCCGGCGCCGGGAATCGCGCAGCTCAGCTCCACAGGGAAACCGGCCAAGCCAGCGGCCTCCGTCTGAACTCGGTTGATGAAATCAGAGGTGGGCTCATCTTGGAGCAATGCTGATGGGCCGCCGGGGAGGGGGCCGCTGAGGACTCCCACCTCTTGACTGGGTTCTAGGGGCGGCGCATGCGTCGCCCCTACTGCCACCCAAACGGACGTGATAAAGCCCAGGGGGAAGATCAGGGCAAAAATAATGGTGACAACAAGCATCGGTTTCAGCAAACGCATCGCACTCCTCCGCTTAGATAGAATGACTTCATTGTAAATCCGGGATGAGGTGGCGGCAATGATGCCGAGAGCAGCCTCCGCGCCTGCACTCAATCGAAACGCAGAGATTCTGGCCCGCGGCAGCGTGTTCTACTGCACGTTGCTGAAAAGTAAGGTTCCTTCTCATTCCGGGTGGGTAACCTACCAGCCCATGGCAGCATGCCTAGTCCAGCTTCCCTGTAATTATGGCGATGCTGATTTAAAGAGTCTTTTCTGACCTGGGACCGCCGCGCCTACGGCTTCCTGCTCTCATGTATCCACCGCGCCGCATCGTTCTTCCATGCCAATGCGATGCTCTCTGTGCCAAGATAGACTCGAGACTGTTCCCCTCCCGAAATAGAAGAAGGAAATGACAGGGCGGAGAACGAGAGTGAGATGAGCGCTGGAGTATGATGGAAGTAGACATGCTGCCGCAGGCTGTTCCGAGCTGAATAGCCCCCGGCAGCTAGACAGCCCCCGGCAGCTAGACAGCCCCCGGCAGGGAGTTCTGTGTCGAAGTGGGGCAGATAACCGCGAGAGAACAGCCCCCGGAGTGCCGGCTTTCCAGAGCGGTCGGCTTCCCTCTCGTCACCGCAGATGCCTTGGGCGCCGCGGTCCCAGGAAAACCGATGGTCTCAGGAGCGGTCTCGGTCCCAGGGGTAAGTTACACCGGAGTGATCCTCGTAGGGGCGGGTTTCAAACCCGCCCACACACGGGCTGTCTCGGCATAGTGATGCCTCATTCTCCAGAACACCCTGCCGGGAGCTAGCTAGTCGTGCCTTGGTCCAAGGCAAAGACCGGCCTTGATCAACTTGACATGCTGCCGCACAATATGGCAAGTGCCGTGGTTGAACAAGACCCCCCACTATCCTCCGCTTTCCCACAGCAGCCATCGAGCATTGCTGCGGATCCAGGGCAGGCGTTGGGGTGACAAGGAGACAAGATATGGAGTGGAACGAACCCATCTACCGCGAGGGATCGCGGACCGGGGTGCTGGTGATCCATGGTTTCACCGGTTCTCCACGCTCGATGCACGAGTACAGTGAACGTTTCGCCGCCGCCGGCTATACGGTCTCGCTTCCTCTTTTGACAGGTCATGGTCAAACACCAGAGGAGATGGGAAAAGCCCGCTGGACAGATTGGACAGCAGATGTGGAAAAGGCCTACCAGTGGTTGCAGCCAAGGACTGACCGCATCTTCGCCACTGGCCTCTCCATGGGCGGCACCCTGGCCTTGTGGCTAGCGGAACAGCGTTCCGAGATGGCCGGCATCATCCCCGTCAACGCTGCCTTGCGCTACTCCCAAGAGCTGCTGATGAAGCTTGCTGGTTCTATCGGCATTCCCCGCTGGGTGAAAGGGGTCGGCAATGACATCAAGAAAGCTGGAGAGGATGAACGAGTCTTCAGCAAGATTCCGGTCCGCGCCACACGTCAATTTGCCCTGCTCTTGGCCGCCACCCGCGCTGGCCTGGAGCGAATCCGCTGCCCGGCTCTGATTTTCTCCTCCAAGGAAGACCACACCGTGCCGCCGGCCAATCAAGAGGAACTATTCCGCTCCCTGCGATGCGAGGAGAAGAAACTGGTGGTCCTGGAGAACTCCTACCATGTCGTTACCATGGACCACGACAAGGAGCTCGTCTTCCGCGAAGCCTTGGGCTTCGTCCGGGCGCACGCCGGTTAGGATGGCTCGATTCACCCCACTGCATTCCGTAGTTTCCTCACACCGCTGCTCTGGAATCTGCGGGCAACGTGCGACCCATCGCCAGACGAGATCGCGCAATGATCACGTATGACGATTTTCTGAAAGTTGAGATCCGCGTAGGAACGATTCTGGAAGTGGACGAGTTCCCCCGCGCCCACAAGCCGGCCTACCGCCTGAAGATTGATTTCGGCCCTTTCGGCGTGAAACAGACCTCCGCGCAGATCACCGCCTTCTACGGGAAAGAGGAGCTGGTCGGCCGGCAGGTGGCGGCGGTGATGAATTTCCCGCCCAAGGACATCGCCGGTTTTCAGTCGGAGGTTCTATTATTGGGGCCGGTTTGGGGCGACGGCCGGGTGGTCTTGCTGAGCCCGGAGCGACCGACAGCCAACGGCACGCGTGTCCTCTGATCGTCCTGCCTGCAACTCGCCCGGAACGCCCTACCGGGGGCTATTCTCTTGCCGGGGGCTATCAAGCTGCCGGGGGCTATCCTGTCACCGTCGCCGCTCGGCTAAACCTCCAATCGGCCATCCAAAGCCAGCCTTAGCGTCACCTCGTCGGCCAGTTCAAGGTCGGTCCCCACCGGCAGACCACGGGCGATGCGCGTCACCTTGACCTGCAGTTCCTTCAGGAATTTAGCGAGGAAGATGGCAGTTGCGTCTCCGGTGACGCCCGGGTTGACAGCCAGGATCACTTCCTTCACCTGCCCTTCCTGAAGGCGCGGCACTAGCTGGGCGATCTTCAGGTCGTTGGGACCGATCCCCTCGAGGGGAGAGAGCGCGCCACCGAGGACATGGTAGCGCCCTCGGAAGAAACTGCCGCGCTCGAGGGCGATGATGTCCCGAGAATCTTCCACCACCGCCAGTAGAGCAGGATCTCGTCGAGGATCTTGACAGATCGGGCACGGGTCACTCTCCGAAAGAAAGAAGCATCGGCTGCAGGCGCGAATACTGCGCCGAGCCCGGCGAATCGCCTCGGCCAGCTCCTCCGACTCTTCGGGGGAGCTCTTCAACAAATAGAAAGCGATTCGCTCGGCGCTCTTGGGGCCGATCCCCGGTAAGCGGTGAAGGGCTTCCAGTAGTTGGCTGAAAGTAGGTGGGAAGATCGGCACTAGCTAGAACATCCCTCCCGAAAGACGGGAGAACTTTCCCATCTTGCTTTCCGAGGCCTGCCGCACCTTCTCTAGGCAGTCCTGCAGCGCTGCCGCCACCAGCTCGGAGAGCATCTCCAAGGCCTCCGGATCAATAGCAGAGGGGTCGATCTTGACATCGACCAGGTCGTACTGACCCGTCATGGTGATAGATACAGCGCCTCCACCGGCTTCCCCGGCGACCTGCATCTCGCCCAACTCAACCTGCGCCTTGCCCATCTGCTGTTGCAACTCCTGGGCTTGGCGCATCAACTTGTTCATATCGCCTTTCAACATGGTTCACACCTCTCGGATTTCTATGATACTGCCCTCGAACAGATCGAGGGCTTGTTTGATCAAGGGATGATCTTTCGTCTCTACTTCGGCAGCGGGTGGTTGTTCGTCCGCCACGAGGAAACAAAGGGTGGGTTGGCAACCACAGGCTTCCATTATCGCCGATTCGACCATGACGCGGTTCTCGAGCTGGTCGAAGTGTTTCTTATAGAACTCGCCGATACGGTCGAAGCCGATGGTTAGCCGGCCAGCCGAATAAGCGATCGGGGTCCCTTTGTTGAGCAAGACCGCTGAGGTCACCCTCTGCTGCATAGCGCAGGCAAGAACTCGCGGCCAACCTTCCTTGAAGGCGGTCAGGCTCATCTCTTCCAAGGCGTGGGGTGGCGCAGATGAGGGTTGCGCGGGGGGTTCCGCAGCAATGCTCGAGGGCTTGTCCCGGAGCGTTTTCACCGGTGCTTTGGCTTTGGGTTCCAGGTACGGTTCATCGTGCAGCTCGCTCCGGTCGGAGGGGGGGGAGATCTGTACGGTGGCAAGAAGCTGTGCCTCTGGGACGACCTCCTTTGCCGGAGTAATCTCCTTCGCCGGGCTCATCCCTCCGCGGGAACGCTCGCTGGCCACCATCAAGGTCGTCTCCAATAGAAAACGTGGCTCAAGGCTAGTTCGCAAGGGCGCCTCCATGGAGGAGAGCGCCTCCAACAGGCGCAGCAGAACGGTCGGTTGCGCCTGCTCGAGCAAACCTTCCAAGTGTTTGGAGCGCTGCTGCCAAAGCTCCACCGGCCCTCCCACGCGCACGGCCAGCAGTTGGCGAAGGAACTGACTCAACTCCCGGGCGATGTTGCGCGGGTCTTGCCCGCTATCGACAAGCCCTCCCAATGACCTCAAGACGCCGGCTAGATCGCCTTCCAGTAAGGAGCGGGTGAGCGCTTCCAACCACTCATCCTCCACCAAGCCCAGCACCTCGCGGGCGTCCGCTAGCGTGACCTTGCCCTCGGCGTAGGAGAGCAGTTGTTCCAGGAGGGACTCGGCGTCGCGGAAGGAGCCGGAGGCGCTAGCGATGAGGAGCTCCAGCGCTTCCTCCTCGATCTCACCGCCCTCCGCCTGGACGATCTGCCGCAAGCGGTCGCGCAAGACGCCAGCCTGGATCCGGCGGAAGTCGAAACGCTGGCAGCGGGAGAGGATGGTGGCCGGCACTTTCTGCGCTTCCGTCGTGCAGAGGATAAAGACGACATGCTCGGGTGGCTCTTCCAAGGTCTTCAGCAACGCATTGAAAGCCTCGGTTGTCAGCATATGAACTTCGTCGATGATGTAAACCTTGGTTCGGCCTTCCACTGCGGCGAAACGCACCCGTTCGCGCAGCTCGCGGATCTCGTCAATGCCGCGGTTGCTGGCAGCGTCGATCTCCAGCACATCAAGCGATCTCCCGTCACGAATGTGCAGGCAAGCAGGGCATTCCCCGCAGGGCTGCGGGGTAGGTCCCTGGTCGCAGTTCAGCGCCTTGGCCAGGATGCGGGCGGTGGAAGTTTTCCCAGTTCCGCGAGGGCCGGTAAAGAGGTAGGCATGCGCCACCCGGCCGCGGCGGAGGGCGTTTTTGAGGGTGCGGGTGATGTGCTCTTGTCCCAGGACTTGGTCGAAGTCCTGGGAGCGCCACTTCCGGTAGAGAGAGATATAGGGCATCGTCTAATCCTTAGCAACAGCACAGAACAGCCCCCGGCAGGGAGTCTTGCCGCACTGGGGCGCCACGGTCCCATCCCAGGATAGGGCATCGCGTGATCCTCGTAATAACGGCCGTGCACCCGCCTTTGATGGACACCTTCCGAGCGATACCCTTCCAGCCAGCTCCCGCAAGGCTTCCCTGCGGCACCCGGAGAGATCTGCTTACCGTTGCTTCCTTCCGGATCTGGCGGGGTTCACAGGGCTCCGCTGCGCAAGACCCTGCGATCAACACTACTTAGAAGGGCCGGCCTCACAAGACGCCACCGGGGGCGGGGATTCAACCCTGCTGTAGCGGTTTGCAGGTTCAGGGCACCGCTAACTCCCCGCCTAGCACGGCCAAGGTGATTATAGGACGGATCGAGCGCTTTCTCCAGTAGGGGCAACGCATGCATCAAGCAGTCAAGTAATTAAGTAATCCAGTGGTCAAGTAATTAAGTAACTACTAAACCACTAAGCCACTGCAGCTAGGCTCCGGAGATGCGCGCTTTCCGCAGTTGGCTGCGCAGTAAAGCCGGACCGATAAGGTCGATCAGCCAGCCGAAGAACAATTCCAAGGCAGGGGTCAGACAGAGCCAGGCGGGAACATAGGTGACCCGGCGGGGGCGCAGAAATTGCGACCAGACTGCCTGGGCGACTACTTCCGGACGCACGCTCCATCGTTCGCCGGGAATGCGCAGCCCATCTTGGGAAGTCACCCTGCCGGGGGCTGTCTGGTAGAATTCGGTCGCCACCGGCCCTGGTTTCACCAAGCTGATGCGCACCGGTCCGCCCCGCAACTCGCGGTAGAGAGCCCGGCTGAAGTAGTCAAGGAATGATTTGCTGGCACTGTAGAGGGCGATCCCTTGTTCAGGCAAGCTGCCGGCAATGGAGCCGATCTGGACGATCAGACCGCGGCCACGCCGCTGCATCTCCTGCAGGAAGAGAAGAGTGAGCTGCACCACTGCTCCGTTATTTACCGCCACCATCTGGCGTGCCATCGGCAGCGGCATCTCGGCGAGGAAGCCGTACCAACCAAGTCCCGCGCTGTTCACCAGGAAATCGACCGGTCCGAAGCGGCTATTGGTCTCCTGGTAGAGGCGGCTGCACTCCTCTTCCCGGGCAAGGTCGCAGACGAAGACAATCGCTTCTCCGCCCCGATCCGTGATCTCCTGCGCCAGCGCTTGCAGGCGGTCCTCGCGCCGGGCGACAAGGATCACGCGCAGTCCTCGAGATGCCAGAAGCCGGGCTGTAGCTGCGCCGATCCCGCTGGAAGCTCCGGTAACCAAGGCAGTGCGACCTTGCAGCGCTTGCCAGGCCGGGGTGTGAGCC
>CAYXFH010000092.1:0-4433 GCA_964464245.1 uncultured bacterium | reverse complement strand
TCTTCGCGGATCTGCCGGTGAAGAGGCGTCCATTCCTCCTCGCTCAGGTAGCGACGGGCCAGGATGCCGTAGTGCTGATATTGCCAGCTTTCGATCAGGCGCTCCCGCTCCGCCATCAGGGAGGAGAAGGCGAACCCCGGTCTCCTCCGGCGGATGGCTTTCCACATCCGGCTATAGACGACGGCCATGAGGGGATCGTCATTGAAAAGGACATTCCCCACATCGAGGAAGACCCAGCGGATCCCGCTGCTGTAAGCTGGTTTTCTCAAAGTCGGAATCGGTCGGCCTAGGTTAGCTTGGATCTCCTCAGGCCGGAGGAAGGGAGGGGGACTTGGGTGACAGCTTGCCGTGGCGGTGGGCGATTAACTCAGCCAGGATGGAGATGGCGATCTCGGATGGCCGTTCTCCTCCAATAGACAAGCCGATTGGCGAGTGTACCCGGTCCAGACGATCCTGGGGGATGCCGGAATCTCGCAGGTGTTGCAGGACCACTGCCACCTTGGAGCGGCTGCCGATCATACCTACATAACCGGCCTCCTGGTCGCGCTTGAGAACTTCGGCCAAGACCACCTCGTCGGCGAGATGGCCACGAGTCACGATGACCACCGAGTCGGAGGATTGGAATTGGATCCCGGGCGCTGCCACCGATCCCAGGAGCTGGCCGTAGGGTCCGGCCAGGACTTGGTCGGCCTCGGGGAAGCGCTGCCGATTGGCGAATTCCTCCCGGTCGTCCAACACCACCAGGCGAAAATCCAGATCGGTCACTTTGGCGGCGATGGCCAGGCCGATATGCCCGCCTCCGAAGAGGTAGAGGAAAGGAGGCGCTCCGACTGGCTCCAGGTAAACCTCCGCCTCCCCGCCGCAGAGGACGCCGATTCCGTCAGCATCTGTCTCGGTAAGTTTTAAATGCAGCAAGCGCGGCCGGCGATCGACCAAGGCATGTTTTGCCTCGGCGATCACGTTCGCCTCGAGGAGGCCGCCCCCTACCGTTCCCTGGATGTGCCCATCCGAATAGACGAGCATCTTGAAACTGACCCGTCCCGGGCTGGAAGCATCGGTATTGACAACGGTGGCCAGAACCGCATCTTCACCGGCCTGGCGGAGGCGAACAATCTCCTTAAAGATGTCCTGGCTATCTTTCATCGCGTACTCCTTCTACTGGGTTGGCAGTACTTTACCCCATGGATTAGCGGGCGGTCGAGTGAATTAGGGGGAAGGGAAGACTAACTGAAGCGCTTCCCGAGCTCGCCACCAGTAACCCTTTCCCGCTTCCATGAGCGGCCCGCAGGGCTGATAAGCAGCGCCATCGAACCAAAGGGGAGGAGAGGCGATCAGGCCGAGGGAGACAGCATCTCCCCAGCTCAGGAGGGAACCATTGGCGCGCACTCGCAGGGAGGAGAGCGGGAGATCATCAGGGATGGGGATTCCAGCCATATTCCAGCCGGCCGAGAAGTCCAAGCTTTCCATCTCCTCTCCGCTTGGGTAGCCGGTGAGAGTGGCGGTGATGGGAGCAACGAGCCCCGCTTTCAGCCAATACCCGATCCCCGGCATCAGGAGCGCTTGGTCGATGCCAAAGTACACCCGGTTGAGCGGATCGTACTGAAAAAGAAGAAGAGGCGCCGGCAACCCGCCGAAGACGACCATTGGGCTGGGGTTGGTGACGAGCGGGAGAGAGATCTGATTCCAACCAGGTTCTAAGAAGAGATCGAAGGACTGAAGGGGAGGAGCAGCGAGCTCCAAGCGCACGGCTACCTCTTTCGGAGAACCCGTTGCCCCTGGTGCGCTGATCAGGATGGTCCCCTCATGAAGGCCGGGCGCCAGGCCATTCACGTTCACAGCCATCTGAAGGGCGGCGCTCACCTCCTCCGTTCGTCCTGCCGAGGGGGATACGGTCAACCAGCTTTCCCCGACGACGGCGTTCCATTCCACACCGCTTTCTCCGATTATTTCCAGGGTCAGGGTCTGTGGTTCCGGCGACTCTCCCCAGGTCGCGGTGAAGGTCATCGCCTGGGGGGTGACGACCAAGGTTGGCGGTTCAACTGCCTCCAGCCAAATGGGGGAGGAATAGGCTAAGTCTCCGTCGGCCTGGCGAATCCTGGCGAATACCCAGAAGTCCCCGCCGGGATTACTCGTCTGGGGTTTCCAGATCAGGTTGGCGGCAGAGCCGGTGGCAGTGGCCAGCACGGAACCTCCCAAGGAAAGCAGGTCCGCCTGCACGATGGTCTCACCGAGGTCGGGATCCGCAGCCTCAACCTGCCAATGCAGGGGTTGGCCGGGCCAACCGCGCAGCGCGCTGCCCATCCACGCTCCGTTTACTAACAAAGAAAGGGTCAGGTTGCGATCATCGGAGGCGAAGGTGCGACGGGCGCGAATCGCCTCCAGCAAGGCGCTGGGGGTGAGGGATGGCGCCCAGATGCCGGCAATCTGCCCGGAGGCATCCCCCCAGTCGGGGTTATGGTTGTCCTGGGCAGCCACCGCGCCGACCTTCCACCCCTTGGAAAGGGCGGTCAGGAAGCCAGGCTCGAAGTTCTTCTCCACGTTGGCGACTTCCAAGAGGGCCATCTGAGCGGATGCGCCGGATCGAAAGGCGAAATCGTCGAAGTTGGTCGGCTTGGGATGGGCAAAACTGCCCAGCGCTTGCGGGCGTTGTTCCAGCCAGGCCAAGAATTTGCCGATGGTGTTGGTCTGCCAATTCAAGTAACTGGCGTAGTCTTGACTTCCCAGAACGCAGATGTGTCCCTTCAAGTAGTCGGTCCACTCGAAGCCGGCCAGGGCGGCGAAGGAACCCGTCGAAGTGAAGGCGTCGGCTTGTGAACGGGTGTCCGCCCATTCTGCATCGCTCAGCAGCTCGCCGTGGTCGGTCAGGGCGAGAAAATCCAAGCCGGCTGAATCTCGCGCATAAGTGAACGCTTGGGCCGGCGCGCCTTCCCCGTCGGAATAGGAGGTGTGCGCGTGCAAGAGGCCGAAGTAGGGGTGGAGGAGGGGAGGGTCATTGGCGATGTTCTGGACTACCGTTCGAGGAACCTCTTTTTCAACCGGAGAACTCGACGTGGCCGCTACCCCACCCGCAACCAGAAGGGCGGCACAGAGCAATAGCACGAGGAGGGCGGAGGAGCGCTTCACCTGTTCGTCTCCTCGACGAGTGAATCGTGCTTTAAACGGACTGCCGACGGATCAACCACAGCTACAGTGTACCGCGGTTTGGCGGAACGCTGCGAGCGAGAGTCCCGCCTGCCTGAGGTAAGCTTCCCATCGGGGAATGGGCTGATCTTGCGGTTATTCAGGCGCATGCAAGGGCAATCACACCCGCACGGTCGTTTCCAGCCGATTCGTCCTGGCTTTTTATGGTGGGAAGCCGTATGCTCTTCCTCGTGCAATGAACCCCAAAGCGGCGGTGGACCTTCGTGCGCAGGGAAGGAGAAACGATGGGACAGGAGACGAACGGTTCGGTCCTGGAAGCGGATGGACTGATCAAGCGCTATGACCCACCCAAGGGAGTATTGGCAGTGGACGAGGTTACCTTCTCCATCGCTGCCGGGGAAGTCTTCAGTTTGTTGGGCCCCAACGGAGCCGGGAAAACCACCACCATCTCCATGATCTGCGGACTGCTGTCGCCTACCGCCGGGGATGCCGTCATCGGTGGACATTCTATTCGACGGCAACCCGCCCAGGCCAAGATGCTGATGGGGGTGGCGCCCCAGGAGGTGGCAGTGTATAGCGACCTCAGCGCGCAAGAGAACTTGTCCTTCTTCGGCCGCATGTACGGGTTGCGGGGCGAAAAGCTGACTGAGCGAGTGCGCGAGGTCCTCCAGACCATTGGATTGGCGGACCGCGCTCGTGAGCGGGTTGCCAAGTTCTCCAGCGGGATGAAGCGGCGCCTGAACATCGGGATTGCTCTTTTACATCGGCCGCGCCTGCTGATCCTGGACGAACCGACGGTGGGGATCGACCCGCAGAGCCGCCGCCATATTCTAGACGAGGTGATCGCCCTCAATCGTGCGGGGACTTCGGTCCTCTATACGACGCACTACATGGAGGAGGCCCAGGAACTCTCCCACACCATCGCCATTATGGACCATGGCCGGATCATCGCTCGCGGGAGCCATGCCGAACTGGTCAAGCAAGTAGGGGAAGTAGATCACTTGGAATTGGTTACCTCTCAATCGCCCGAGCAGGCCTTGGAAGTCTGGAAGGATGTGGAGGGAATCACCAAAGCCTTCGTCCAGGAGGGGAAGGTGGCGCTGTGGGCAACGGCCGGCGATGCCTTGCTGCCGCGCCTCTTCGAGCGGGCCGCGTCAGCCGGCTTGCGCGTGCTGTCCGTCCAAGTGCAGGAACCCAACCTGGAATCCGTCTTCCTTCACCTCACCGGGCGCGCACTGCGCGACACCTAAGGATCCGTCATGCTGCTGTGGGAATTGGTTTGGAAAGATCTG
>CAYXFH010000091.1:0-9042 GCA_964464245.1 uncultured bacterium | reverse complement strand
GCCCAGAAGAAGACCAGGAAGACGACTGAGACGAGGAGCGCCAGCAACCAGTAGTAGCCGACGACGATGGCGTATGAGAAGACGATCGGCAATACCACAGCGATCCCCACCGAGCCGAAAGCCAGGCTGTCGATGGCTTTGTAGAGGAAGATCTGGCTGCGGGTGAGAGGAAAGGAGAGGAGCAGCTCGATGTCGGGGGAGCCGAAGAGATTGAAGGCCACGCTGGGGGAGTAGCTGAGGAAGAAGAAAACGGCGCCGGATATCAACCCCAAGCCCAGCACCATATCGGCCAGGTAGCCGGGGTAGGGGAGGCCGATCTGCGCCAAGGGAATGGCCAGCGGCCGAAGGACACTCAGGCTGAGGAAGAACATCGGCAACCCCAAGGCCAGGATCATGATCAATGAGGAGAGCAAGCCCATGTATTTGAAGCCGCGACGCGTTCCTCCGCCGCTCCACCCGGCCATGGAGCTCATCGTGGAGGCATACTTGAGGAGGGTCAGGAGCTTCCTCATAGCTCTTTGACCAACTCCTCGATGTCCCCGCCTGTGCCGGTGACCTGCAGGAAGATGTCCTCCAGCGTGGCATTCTGCTCGCCGCTGGCCTTGCGCAGCTCTTCCATAGTGCCTTCGGCCACCAGTTTACCTTTATTGATGATGGCGATGCGGTGGCACATCTTCTCGGCGATCTCCATGATGTGGGTGGTCATGAAGATCGGCGCTCCCCCCGCCGCGTACTTCTCCAGCAGCATCTTCAGGATGCGGGCCGAGCGGGCGTCCAACCCCACCGTCGGTTCGTCCAGGAAGAGGGCTTTCGGCTTGCGCATCAAGACCGAGAGGAGCATCAACTTCTGCTTCATGCCGTGTGAGTACTCGCCGATGGCCTTGTCCAGAAAATCGATGGCGAAGGCCTCGCAGAGTTCCTTGACCTCGGGCAGGATCTCCTGTTTCTTCAAACGGTAGATGTCGGTGACGAAATCGATGTACTCCGAGCCCTTCAGGTTCTCATAGAGGCGCGGCTCGTCGGGCACCACGCCGATCTCTTGCTTGATCCGGATCTCTTGACTGACCATGTCCATGTTGAGGATCCGAACCTGGCCGGAGGTGGGGAAGAGGGTGCCGGTCAAGAGGCGGATGGTGGTGGTCTTGCCGGCCCCGTTGGGTCCCAGGAAACCATAAATCTCTCCCGGCTGGACTTGGAAGCTGACCCCATCGACGGCCCGGGTGGCGCCGAAAACCTTGGTTAAGTTCTGCGCTTCGATCATCAGAGTAGCACTCCTTTTTCGGAACCGAGACTTCAAACACAGGCAGGCCTGAAGGCGATCTAGATCGGCGCCTGGGCACGCTATCCCGCTTCGATCTATTCTAAAGCAAAGGCCGGCGATTGACATCGTGCCCCGCTCGCCTACAATGAAGCGCTATATTGAGGTTCCTTCCGGGAGAGGGAGCCAGTCTGAAAGAGGCAAGGAGAGCAGATGGACAAGTTTTTCCTGACTACGCCGATCTATTACATCAATGATCAGCCACACATCGGACACGCTTACACCACCATTGCCGCCGACGTACTGGCCCGCAGCAAGCGCATGCGCGGTTTTGAGGTGCTCTTCTGTACGGGGACCGATGAGCATGCCCAAAAGGTGGAGCAGTCGGCCAAGAAGAAAGGGATGGAAACGCGGGATTTCGTCGATCAACTGGCCCATCTCTGGAAAGAGACCTGGGATCTGTTGGAGATCGAGTACGACGACTTTATCCGTACCTCCGAGGACCGCCACAAAGAGGTGGTCTCCCGCTTCGTGGACCTGCTTTACCAGAAAGACGACATTTATAAAGGTTACTACGAGGGCTGGTATTGCTTCTGGGATGAGGCTTTCTTCGTAGAGGGCGATGTCCACGAACAGAAGTGCCCGGATTGCGGGCGCGAGCTGCAGTGGGTGAAAGAGGAGAACTACTTCTTCCGTCTCTCTAAGTACAACCCGGCCTTGCTCGAACACTTCCTGGCCAATCCTCGCTTCGTGGAGCCGGAGATCCGCTACAACGAGATGCTGAACCTGCTAAAGAGCGGTTTGCGGGACATCTCCATCTCCCGCTCCAGCTTAACTTGGGGAATTCCTCTGCCCTTCGACTCCAAGCACGTTGTCTACGTCTGGGTGGATGCGCTGTTGAACTACATCACTGTGGCCGGTTGGGGCGACCAGCCGGAGCGTTTCACCCATTACTGGCCGGCCAACCTGCACCTGGTGGGGAAAGAGATCAACCGCTTCCACTCCATCATCTGGCCGGCGCTGCTGATGGCCGCCGAATTGCCGCTGCCCCTCAAGATCTTCGCCCACGGTTTCTGGACCAAGGAGGGGCAGAAGATCTCCAAATCGCTGGGCAACGTCATCGATCCGATCAAGCTGGTTGACCAACTGGCCGAGCAAACCGGCGACAAGCGGGTAGCGGTGGATGTCTTTCGATACTTCATCTTGCGTGAAGTGCCTTTCGGCGCTGACGGGGACTTCACCGACGCCTCATTGGCCGTGCGTTTCTCAGCCGACCTGGCCAATGATCTGGGCAACTTGCTGAATCGCAGCATCCCGCTGGTGGAGAAGTACTGCCAGGGCCTGATCCCATCCGGGAAGCTTGACCCGATCCTGGCCGGGAAGGCTGCAGCAGCAGTGGAGGGGGTGGCGAGCGCCTTGGACCGCGCCGCCTTCTCCGAGGCCTTGGTCGCACTGTGGAGCTTCCTTGGCCATCTCAATAAATACATCGATGAGACCGCCCCCTGGAAGTCAGGCAAAGATGGGAGATCCGAGGAGCTGGCCGATTCCCTCTACAACACCCTGGAGGGTTTGCGCTTCAGCGCCTTGCTGGCGGCGCCCTTCATGCCGCGCACGGCCCAGGTCTTCTGGGAATCGCTAGGCTTGCCGGGATTGGTCAAAGAAGGGCGTTGGGACCGAGATCTGGTCTGGGGTCAGTTGCCGGCGGGTTTGCAGGTGGAGAAACGGCCGCCTCTCTTCCCCCGCCCGGAGAAGGAACGATGATCAACATTGACGAGTTTGCCAAGGTCCAGTTGCGCGTTGCCCGGGTGGAGTCGGCCGAGCGGGCGCCGGGCTCCAAGAAGCTGCTGCAGTTGACAGTGCAAGTGGGCGAAGAGCTGCGCACGGTGGTGGCGGGGATCGGCAAACAGTACGCGCCGGAGGAGCTGGTAGGGAAGACGGTGATCGTGGTGGCCAATTTGGAGCCTGCTGTTCTGGCCGGCGTCACCTCCAACGGCATGGTCCTGGCCGCCTCCTGGGGCGAGGGCGCCGAACAGGAGCTTTCCCTCTTAACTTTGGACCGGCCCCTGCCGCCCGGGGCGAAGGTGAGTTAATCGGAGAAAAGCCTTATCATAATGAAGCAGGGAGGGTCGCGATAAGCCCCCCTGCTAAGAGGTTGGATGCATTGCGGATCATGACCGGCAAGGCGGGCAGTCTTTGAAACGAAGCAAGCGGATGTGGTCGTGGGTGAAAACCGCTCTGACAGTCCCCAGGGTGGCTGTGGGCGTGTATTTGGCATGCCTCTTGCTGGCCTTCTTGCTGGTCTTCCTCTCAAATCTTCCACCCGCCTTCCTATACCTTTTTGCGGCGCCGATCCTGGTAGCCGCTGTGATCTACCGGCAGCCCATTTACCTGACCATGGCGGCCGCTTTTTTACCGGTGGAGCTGCTGTCGATCCTTCTTTACGGCGCCTTTCTTGAGTTCATTTCTCTAATTGGGCTAGTGATCATTTGGCCGACGATCCTGGGGTTGGGGATCGGGTTCTTCCAACTCGCCAAAACTCGTCGCCAAGCGGAATCGAATCTGAGCGCGGAGGTCAACTGGCGCCGGGAGGCGGAGGAGGAGCTGGCCAGGGCAGTGGAACGGCTGGAGCTGGCCATCTCCGGCGCCGGCCAAGGACTTTACGACTGGGATCTGGAGAGCGATCGGATCACTCTGGACGGACCATTGAGAACGCTTCTGGAGAGCGACGCCATGGAGCAACCGATCAATCGCTGGAACTGGATGCAGAAGGTCCACGAGGAGGATCGCCCGGTCCTAGAGAAGGCAATGACAGCCGCCTTGGATCAAGACCAACCCTTGCTGGCGGAATACCGCCTGGCCCAGGAGGGGGGTGCTTGGCGATGGGTGCAGGAACGGGGACGCGTGGTCGCTCGGGATCGGGAGCGCAAGCCGAAGCGCTTCAGCGGGGTTCTCCAAGACATTGATAGCCGCAAGCGCGCCGAGGAAGAATTGGCCAAACGGGATGAATTAGCCCGCTTCTTCGGCGCTCTTTTACAAGACTCCTTTCAACCCTTTGTGGTGGCCTACCCGGATGGACGATTGGTGCACTGGAACCCCGCTTATTGCGGGCTGCTGGGCTATTCAGCCGAAGAGATGAAGGATTGGAGCTGGATTGAGGGCACTCCGCCGGAGTGGAGGGAAAAGGAGGCAGAGGTTCTGGCCATCCTGCGGGCGGGAGGGCAACCACAACGCTATGAGAAGGAGTATTTCCGCAAGGATGGGAGCCGGGTTCCGGTGGAGCTGGTGGTGCATAAGTTCCAGCGAGGAGGTGGAACGCCCAGCACCTACTATTACGCTTTCGTCCTGGACATCTCCCAGCGCAAACGGGCCGAAGAGGCTCTCCGCCGCCAGGAAGAGGAGCTGTATCAACTCTTCCAGCAAGCCCCCATCGGCATCTACCGCACAACGCCGGAGGGCCGTTTCCTAATGGCCAACCAAGCCTTGGTGGAGATGGCCGGGTTCCGCTCCTTGAAAGACTTGCTGGCTCACAATCTGGAGCGCAGCAAGGCTGATCCGCCGGGGCAGCGGGAGCGCTTCAAGGAACAAATCCTCCGCGAGGGCCAAGTTCGTGGACTGGAAGCGGTCTGGAATCGTCTCGACGGAACCCGCATCATCGTGCGGGAAAACGCGCGAGTGGTGAGGGGCATTGATGGGCAGTTGCTTTACTTCGAAGGAACGGTCGAAGATGTTAGCGAGGAAGGCCTTCGAGATGAGGCGCTCCGCCGCCAGAACGCCACCCTTCTTGCCCTGCAAGAGACGGCCTTGGGTCTGCTAAACCGGCTGGAATTGCGGGATCTGTTGCAAGAGATCGTCAATCGCGCCGGCCAATTGCTAGGCACCCCCCACAGCTTCCTCTTCCTGGCTGTTCCGGGCGGGCAGGGGCTGAAGATGAAGGTTGCCAGCGGGCGAATGCGCGGCTATCTGGAGATCCTCTACCAGCCCCGCGAGGGGTTGACCGGACAGGTCTTCTCTAGTGGGCAAGCCATGCTCGTGCGGGAGTTCGGCACCTGGCCCGGCCGCAGCCGCCGCATCCCCGCTTTTCGCAACCAGAGCATGCTGGCCGTGCCGTTGCGCTCGGAGAAGGAGGGGACCATCGGCGTCCTCGGCCTCAGCTTCGAGGATGGGCAAGCGGTAGGGGAAGCAGAGTTAGCCGTCCTGGGTCAATTCGCCTCCCTGGCCAGCATCGCAGTGGACAACGCCCAGCTCTATACTGCCGCCGCCAACGAGCTGCGCCAACGCCAGCGTACGGAGGATGCCTTGCGGGAGAGCGAAGTCAAGTTGCGCTCCCTAATCGACTTCTCCGGCGATGGGGTGGTCCTCACCGACGAGAAGGGCGCCATCATCGAATGGAACCGAAGCCAGGAGAGAATCACCGGGATCCCGCAAGCAGCCGCCCTGGGCAGGTTCCTCTGGGAGGTGCAGTCGCAACTGGTGGGCGCGAAGGACGAGAGTGAGCGGGATGCCATCCGCCACGAGCTGGAGAGAATTTTACGCGGTGAGGAAATTCCCGCTTCGGAGATGCGGGAGATTCCGATCCACCGTCCGGACGGCGCCCCTGTGATTATGCAGGTGACATCCTTCTGTGTGCCGACAGCCCTCGGCCTTCGCTTTGGCGGCATCTCCCGCGACATCAGCGCGCAGCGGGAACTGACACAAGCCATCGAGAAAGCGCGCACTGACCTGCTCTTCTCCGTCTCCCACGAGATGAAAACCCCCCTCATGACCCTGGCCGCCTCCCGTGAACTGCTGGCTGGGTTGCCGATAGTGGCTCGCCGGGCGAAGGAGGAAGAGTACGAGGAGATCTGGCGGCAGAGCCTGCGCCGGCTGCGCGTACTGGTGGACAACCTGGTGGACAGCCAGCGCGTGCAGACCACCGGCTTGAAGCTGCTGCGCGAAGAGGTTGATTTAGGTGATCTGGTGCGCCAAGAAACGCAGGAAATGAGCCCCTTGGCGGAGTCACGGGGAATCACCCTGCAGACCGAATTGCAGCGCGTACCGGAAGCCTGGCTGGATCCCGAAGCGATCCAACGACTGTTGGGCAACTTGCTGACCAATGCCATTAAATTCTCCCCGCGAGGCGGGTCCGTCACTGTGCGCCTTCGCTCTCTCGATGGGTTGGCTACGCTGATGGTGGAGGACCAAGGCCCGGGGATCCCCCGTGAGGAACAATCCCAGCTCTTCCAACCCTTCGCGCGGGCCGCTCGCGCTGTCCGTGACGGCGTGCAAGGCACCGGCTTGGGCCTCTATGTGGCCAAGCTATTGGCCGAGGCGCACCAGGGTTCGATCGAGCTGCAGAGTGAGAGCGGACACGGAACGATAATAACCGTCCATCTCCCCCTGCAACCCTTCAGGGACGTTGTTCAATTGTCAACTTAAATAAGGGGACAGATTTATTTTCCACCCTTTTCACGCGGCAGGCCAAGTTCCGTTCATCTTCGTCCGGATCAATGATCAGGCACACATGGTTCGGCATCAGACGATAGGCATAGATTCTGCAACCAGAGGCGCCTTTCCATTCCCGCAGGTTTTCAAGGCAATGCGGATAATTCCCATCTGCGAGAAAAACAGCTTGCCTGTACTCAATAAATAAATCTGTCCCCTTTTGCTACGGCGCCATCCGCAGCATCCGGTCGAGGAAGACAGCTACTTGGGCGCGGGGAGCCGGCCCTTTCAGGTCGATCAACAAGGCGCCGCCCGGCCTTGGTTCAGTGATCGGCTTGTAGTCAGGGATTCGCAGTATGCCGCGCACGATGGAGGTTCCGACATATTGGTAAAACCAGTCGGAAGGGTGCAAGGGGCGGATCCCCCCGTCTGTCTCCCGCAGCAGTAGCTCGGGTGGCGGGGAAGGCGGATCCTGCAAGGGCCAGCCTCCTGCCCGAACGATCACCGTAAAGACCTCAGCCAGGGTAACCTGTCCTTCCGGGCGGTAGGCGCCATCCGGGTACCCCATTACCAGTCCTTGCAGAAATGCCCCTTCCACGTAGCTGTACGCCCAGTGGTCGGGGGGAACATCGGGGAAGGTGGGGCTGGCTGGCGAGGTTGGGCCATACCCCAGCGTAAGCAGTGCCATTTTGGCAAACTCAGCGCGGGTGACAGCGCTCGTTGGACGGAAACTGCCATCCGGGTACCCCTGGATCACCCCGGCCAGGACAAGGTCCATGATCTCATTGAACGCATAGAATCCGGTGGGAACATCCAGGAAGGCAGGCGGCTGGGTGGGGGAGGGTGTAGGGGTTGGAGTGGGAGGGGAGCTGGCGGAGGAGACAGCGTGGAGATTATTCGCATCGCAAAGATAGAGCGTGCCGTCCGCACCGATCACCACCTCGTCTCGGATCGCCTTCCCTACCGGCAATGGCGCCGGCCAGTAGGGGGAGCCGTCTGGCCGCACAGCGTAGAGCTGACCGTCGTCCGATCCAACATAGACGATCCCGTCGGCATCGATGGAAGGGGCGCAGGCCAGATCTCCCCCCGCGGAGAAGGACCACTTCTGCGAGCCGTCCGGACGGAAGGCGTAGAGACGGAAGTCGTCCGCGCCAATGTAGATGGTCCCGTCTGGGGCGATGGCCGGCGTATTGCTGACTATCTTCCCGCCGCAGGGGACTTTCCATTTCAGCGAACCATCAGGATTCACTGCATAGAGGTTCTTGTCGACCGAGCCGATGTAGATCGTGCCATCCGTGGCGACCGCCGCTGATCCGAAGATAGCGCCTCCGGTAGGCAGCGTCCAACGTTGTGAGCCGTCCGGGTTGATTGCGTAGAGGCTGTTGTCGGTGGAGCCGACGTAGATGGCGCCATCCGTGGCGATGGCCGGCGAGGAGTTCACTTGTCCTCCAGTGGCCGATTGCCACTTCTTGGAACCCCCGGGAGTAAAGGCATAGAGGTTGTAATCGCCCCACCCCAGGTAGATGGTTCCGTCGTAGGAAATGGTGGGAGAGGAAAAACACCAGCTAGTCCCTGCACTGGCTTTCCACGTTTGCGTTCCATCGGCGAGAAAAGCATAGAGATAGCCATCGTCGAAGGCGGCATAGATGGCGCCATCATTAGCGATGGCTGGGCTGCCGGAGATGGCGCCGGCCGTCTGGATCTTCCAGCGGAGTGTGCCGTCCGGGTTGAGGGCATAGAACCACTGGCCGGAGTCGCCGAAATAAATGGTCCCATCGGCGTCGATGACCGGCGGATTCGCCATCCCAGTTACAGAGAAGGACCACTTCAGGACGGGCGTCGCCGGCCCTTTGGCTGGACTGACGCCTTGGTGACGGGCGTCCCGGTGGAACATCGGCCATGGAGCGCTGGCGGCCTGGACGGTGCTCAGTGTGAGGCTTGGCCCGAGGAGAGAGAGAAGGAGGAGAAAGGCCAGCAGACTGGAGCCTAACTTTTTCATTTGCATCGACCTCCTTGGCGGTAAATCACTTCACCGCACCGTGTCAATGATAGCAGAGAGGAGCGCGCAAAAAAAAGGGGACAGATTTATTATTCACCAGGTTCATGCGGCAGGCCAAGCTCCATTCACATTCGCCCGGAAGCCTCAGGGACGTTGTTCAATTGTCAACTTAAAAGGAATCTGGGGTCACATCTTCAGATGTCAGCAATTATCTTTTTGGCCATGCGCTCCAAGCCTCCATTCACCTCCTAGTAGTCCTGTCCCCGTTGGAGCGAAGTACGGACTAGCTCCCATTCTCCCGCCGCAATGGTTTCTTTGACCCAGGCTACAGAGCTTTCCGCTCGTTTTGTCTCACTGTCGGCAA
>CAYXFH010000090.1:0-8405 GCA_964464245.1 uncultured bacterium | reverse complement strand
ACGATGATAAAGGTCTTCATCTGCGGTCGCTGGAGGCGCGAAAGCCAATCGGCCAGAACACCCTGCCGGGGGCTATTATGCTGCCGGGGGCTATTATGCTGCCACGGGCTGTTATCTTGCCGCGAGTAATCAACATTGTCGTTCTCCTATCTATGGTCTTTCCCCGTCCTTTACGGGGGGAGGGCCTTCCCTTCCTCGCCGCATTATCCCGGCTTAGGGCTTGTTTGACAAGGGTGAGCGCCGTTTCTACACTTTAGGGAGGATAAAAATTAGTAATAGTAATTAAAACATAGTAATAAGAAGGAAGGCTCATGAGCAAGAAACGCATTCTCACCGGCGACCGCGCCTCGGGCAGCTTGCACCTTGGTCATTACGTCGGATCGATCATCAACCGGCTGAAGTTGCAGGAGGAGTACGACTGCTATTTCATCATTGCCGACTACCATGCCTACACCACGCTTTACGAGAGGCCGAAGGAGGTGCGCGAGGCCAGCCGCAGCATCTTCGTCGATTACTTGGCAGTGGGCTTGGACCCGGAGAAAAGCACCCTCTTCGTGCAGTCCATGGCGCCTGAACATTCCGAGCTCTACCTGCTCTTTGGGATGCTGGTCACCATCGCTCGGGCACAACGTATCCCCACTCTCAAGGACAAGTTGGACGACCTCCACTTGGAGGAAGGCCTGGCTTCACTCGGCCTTCTCGGTTATCCGGTCCTGCAAGCTGCCGACATCCTGCTCTACAAGGCCGATCGGGTTCCGGTCGGGGACGACCAGCTCTCCCACCTGGAGTTGACCCGGGAGATCGCCCGCCGTTTCAACTTCCTCTATGGCCCGACTTTTCCCGAGCCGGAAGCCTTGCTTTCCCAAGTCTCCCGGCTGCCTGGCCTGGACGGCCAAAAGAAGATGAGCAAGAGTTTGGGCAACGACATCGCCCTGCAGCACTCCAGCGAAGAGGTGACGGAACGAGTTCGTTCGATGGTTACCGATCCCAGCAAGATCCGCAAAAGTGACCCTGGCCATCCCGAAATCTGCACTGTTCACGCTTTCCACCGCGCCTTCAACCCCGAGGGGGCGGAAGAGATCGCCGCCGCCTGTCGGGCCGGCCGGCTGGGATGCGTGGAAGACAAGCGCAACCTGGGGGCTTTTCTGAATACTTTCCTGGATCCCATCCGAACCCGGCGTCAAGAGCTGTTGACCCAACCGCAGCGTTTGGCCGAACTGCTGAGCTACGGTTGCGGCAAAGCGCGACGGGTCGCGGGAGAGACGATGGCTGAGGTGCGGGAGAAGATGCAACTGGGCGATCATCTTTTCTGGTGACACCCTGCCGGGGGCTAATTTCTAATTTCTAATTTCTAATTAATAAACCCGTCCTTTATGGGGACAGATTTTAGATCTGTCCCCATAAAGGACGGGTTGCGCCACACGCCTTCGAGGGGAGTAGAATAGGGGAGAGGTTCATGACCGTGCATCTGGATGAATGGCTAGCTGTCGCCAAGGAGCGAAACGCCTCTGATCTGTACATCAAGGCTTACTCGCCCCCCATTCTTCGCATCTATGGACAGTTTCAAGCGCTCACTGACCAGCTTCTGACCCCCCGCGAGACCGAGTCCATCGCCCTGGGGATGATGGACAGCGAGCACCTGGAACGCTTCAAGGTGGAACGGCAGGTCAACTTGGCTTACTGGAAACCGGAGTTGGGACGTTTCCGCGTCAATGTCTACCAGCAGCGAGGGACCACGGCATGTGTCATGCGCCAGGTCAAGTCCCAAATCCCCTCTTTTGAAGCGCTTCGCCTTCCCCTCTTTCTGAAGGAGGTGGCGCTGGAGCGTCGCGGCTTGGTCCTGATCACCGGAGCCACGGGGATGGGAAAGTCCACCACCCTGGCCGCCATGGTAGATCACCGCAATCACTCCCGCCCCGGTCACATCGTCACATTGGAGGATCCCATCGAGTATCTCTATGAGGACGATCTCTCGTTGATCAGTCAACGCGAATTGGGAATGGACGTCGGCAGTTGGACAGACGGGCTGAAGGATGCCTTGCGCCAAGCCCCGGATGTCATTGTCATCGGTGAACTGCGCGACGAGGAGACCGTCTTCTCCGCCCTGCACTTCGCCGAGACTGGCCATCTGGTCCTGGCCACGCTGCACTCCAACAACGTCACCCAGGCCTTGGAGCGGATCGTCTCCTTCTTCCCGAGCAATCACCAGAACCAGGCCTACCTGGAGATCTCCCTGAACTTGCGGGTGATCGTCTCGCAGGTTCTTCTCCCCCGAAGCGATGGTGAAGAGATGGTGCTGGCCTGCGAAGTGCTGGTGAACACTCCCTATGTTCGAGATTTGATCCGCAACGGACAACTGCCTTCGATCAAAGGCGCCCTGCAGAAGGGATCCTTCGATGGGATGCGCACCTTCGATCAATCCATCTATCAACTCTACGCGCAGGGCTTGATCAGCCAGAGTGAAGTCATTGCGGCAGCCCAGAGCCCCAGCGAGATGAAGCTGCGGATTGAAGGATTGTTGGGAAAGGACGACTAGATGCCACGCAAGAAGATCGGCGAAATCCTCGTGGAGATGGGTTTTGCCACCCCCGAGCAGTTGCAGAAAGCGATCGAAGTGGCTGCGGTGACCCGCACCAATCGGCCTGCCGAGAAGGAATTGCTAGGGAAAATCCTGATCAACATGGGGATCATCAGCGAGGACCAGTTAGCCCAGGCCGTCTCCGCCCAGTGGAACATCCCATACGTGGACTTGCTGAATGCCAACCTCAACCTTGAGGTCGCCCGGATGGTGCCGGAGGATCTGTGCCGGCGCTACAAGGTCATTCCCCTGGAGCGAGACGGGAACAGACTTGTGCTGTCCATGGCTGATCCCTTGGATGTTTTTTCTTTGGATCACATCCGTCTGGTCACCGGCTACTTGATCGAGCCGAGGGTGGCCACCGAGACCGGCATCTCGGCCAGCTTGGATAAGCTCTTCGGCGTTGATCGCACCGTCAAGGACGCGCTCGACCAATTCGCCGGCAGCCAAATCAGCACAGAACAAAAGGAAGAGGATCTCTCCAGCGACAACCTGGCGGCAGCCGCAGACCAAGCGCCGATCATTCGTCTAGTCAATATGGTGATCACGCAAGCTGTGCGCGAGCGAGCCACGGACATCCACATCGAACCGCGCAAGGGGGATCTGGCGGTGCGCTACCGTCTGGACGGTTTATTGCACAATGTCCGTTTCATCCCGCGTCATATTCAAGCCGCGATCATCAGCCGAATCAAGATCATGGCCCAGATGGACATCGCCGAGCGCCGCCTGCCGCAAGACGGCCGCATCCCCCTCAGCATCGATGGCCGCGAGATCGACCTGCGCGTCTCCACATTGCCTACCATCTTCGGCGAGAAGGTGGTCATGCGCATCCTAGACAAGAGCAGCACGATGCTCAGCCTGCAGGCGCTGGGCTTCTTCCCCGAGGCGCAGTCGATCTTCGAGCGGGTGATCCACCAACCCTACGGGATGATCCTCATCACCGGCCCCACCGGCTCCGGAAAGACCACCACCCTCTATGCCATTCTGCGCCAGTTGAACTCGCCGGATAAGAATCTGATTACGGTGGAAGACCCGGTGGAGTACCAGATGACCGGAGTCAACCAGGTGATGGTCAACATCAAGGCCGGCCTCACTTTCGCCAACTCCCTGCGCTCGTTCCTCCGTCAGGATCCGGACATTATCATGGTCGGAGAGATCCGCGACTCGCAGACGGCGGAGATTGCTATCAACGCCGCCCTCACTGGTCACTTGGTGCTCTCCACCCTGCACACCAACGACGCTTCCTCAGCGGTGACGCGATTGATCGACATGGGCATCGAGCCCTTCCTCATCTCCTCCTCCCTGATCGGAGTCACCGCACAGCGCCTGGTGCGCAAGATCTGCCCCTACTGCAAGTTGGAATACACTCCCCATCCCGACTCGCTGAAGTCGCTGCGCACACTGGGCCTGGAGGTCCCCGAGGGGATCGAGATCAAGCTGTACCGTGGAACCGGTTGTGAGCATTGCCAAGGGAAGGGGTATACTGGACGCACCGCCTTGCAGGAGGTGATGTATGTGGAAGAAGGGCTGAAAGAGCTGATCCTGCAGCGGGCTTCCTCTTCTCAGTTGAAGGAACAGGCGAAGAGGGTTGGAATGCAGACCTTGCTTGAGGATGGCTGGTTCAAAGTATTGGAGGGGATCACGACCATGGAAGAAGTGTTGCGCGTCGTAGCCACGGCGCAAATCTGATGGAACTCATCGATCTGCTTCGCCTGACCGCGGAGAAGAATGCCTCCGACCTTCACTTGACGGTCGGCGTACCCCCGGTGTTGCGCATCAACGGCTTGCTGGTTCACCAGGAGATGCCCGTCCTTAGCCGGGACGAAGTGGCGCGCCTGGTCCTCTCCAGCCTCACCGACGAACAACGAGCAAAGTTCGAAGCGAAGTGGGAGTTGGATTTCTCGGTGGGGATCCCTGGGTTGTCTCGCTTCCGCATCAACGTCTTCAAGCAGCGGGGTGCGATCGGGGCGGCTGTTCGCCGGATCCCCTTCCAAGTGCCCAAATTGACCGAACTGGGCTTGCCGACCGCCGTAGCCAGACTCTTGAAGAAAGAGAAGGGGCTGGTACTGGTGACCGGCCCCACCGGTTCCGGAAAGTCCACCACCCTGGCAGCCATGATCGGGGTGATCAACGAGACCCGCCCCTGCCACATCCTCACCATCGAGGATCCCATCGAATACCTCCACCGCCACAACAAGGCCATCGTCAACCAACGCGAGGTGGGCTCGGACACCTTCTCTTTCGCCGATGCCCTGCGCTCCGCCTTACGGGAAGACCCCGATGTGATCCTGGTGGGGGAGATGCGGGATCTGGAGACGATGGCCATCGCCCTGACCGCCTCCGAGACCGGCCACCTGGTTTTCGCCACCTTGCACACCAACTCAGCCGCCCAGTCGGTGGACCGCGTCATTGATGCCTTTCCCCCCCATCAACAATCGCAGATCCGTCTTCAGATGTCGGCCAGCCTGGAGGGGATCCTCTCGCAACGCCTGCTGCCCACCGCCGACGGCTTGAGCAGAGTGGTTGCGGCCGAGCTGTTGATCACCACGCCGGCGGTGCGCAACATGATCCGCGACGCCAAGACCCACCAGATCCCCACCGCCATCCAGATGGGCGGTGAGCTTGGGATGCAAACCATGGACTCTTCCTTGAAGGATCTCTACCGGCGGGGCGTCATCACCTACGAGGAGGCCGTGCTACATGTCTTTGACCTGGACGACTTCAACCGTTTTGCCCGCCCCGACCTGTTCGAGAAACCGCGGGTGGGGCTGCGATAGGATAATTATTAATTACAAATTTTTAATTAGTAATTAGTTTAAATTATTTGATTACTTGATAACTATTTAGCCACTAAAATGGAGAGCGATAATGCCTCAGTTTGAGTACCAGGCACGAGATGGCAGGGGAACCTTGGCCAAGGGCTTCATCGAGGCGAGCGATTCCCGTTCGGCCGCTGCCCGCCTGCGCTTGCAGGGTCTGACCATCCTCACCTTGGCGCCCAAGAAGAGCGGCAGTTTTCTTACCATGAAGCTGACCGCGGACAAGGTTGGGATCAAGGATTTGGCTCTCTTCACCCGTCAATTCGGCACCATGCTGCGTTCCGGCATCTCCGCCACGCGGTGTCTTAGCGTTCTGGATGACCAAGCTACCAATAAGTATTTCAAGCAGGTCATCCAAAACATCCGTAAAGACATCGAATCCGGCCTCAGCCTCTCGGCAAGCATGGTCCGCTACCCTAACGTCTTTTCCAACCTCTATACCCAGATGATCGCCGCCGGGGAGTTAGGTGGCAACCTCGAGGAGACCTTGGAGCGCCTGGCTGACTTCGGCGAGAAAGACCTGGCCTTGCGCGGAAAGATCAAGAACGCCTTGATGTACCCGGGAATCCTGCTGGTCCTCTCCTTGGGGGTAATCATCCTCTTGGTGACCACGGTGGTGCCGACTTTCGCCGGAATGCTGAACACGATGAACATTGACCTTCCTTTGCCGACGCGCATCCTGATGGGCTTCTCCGAGCTGCTGTTGGGATATTGGTGGGCCCTGCTACTGGTCTTCGGAGGGGCCTTCTATCTCTTTTCGCGCTATTTGAAGTCACCGCGGGGGCGAATCGAGTTCAATCGGTTTACCCTAAAGCTGCCGGTCCTCGGTCCGCTCAACCAGAAGAGTGCTCTCTCTCGTTTCACGCGCACTCTGAGTACGCTAATCAAAGCCGGCGTCCCTCTGCTGCAAGCGCTGGAGATCACCGCCCGGGCGGTGGACAACGCTGTCTACGAGGAAGAGATCCTACGCATTCGCCACGGGGTGCAAGGGGGGGATCGAATTGCCGTCCAGATGGGGCAAAGCAAGCTTTTTCCCTCCTTGGTGGTGCAAATGACTACTGCCGGTGAGGAATCCGGTCAATTAGAGCAGATGTTGAATAAAGTCTCCGACTTCTACGACCAGGAAGTGGACTATGTAGTGAACAACCTCACCGCTACTCTGGAACCGTTGATGCTGGTGTTCATGGGCGGGATCATCGCTTTCATCATGCTTTCCCTCTTCTTGCCTTACTTCTCGCTCTTAGGTGGGATCAAGTGAAGCCTGCTCTTAAAGAACACCCTGCCGGGGGCTGTCTAGCAGCCCTCGAGCGAAGCGAAAGATCGATGGCTGCCGCAAAACATGCTGCCGCAAGCTGCGGCGGGGACGTAAAAAAGTGATCAGCCCTCGAGCGAAGCGAAGAGCCTTGGGGACAAATTTCAAATCTGTCCCCATAGCTACTGTGAGGGACCGCCGTGCTATAATGGGAGCCAACCTTAAAGAAAGGTAGAGGTGTGCGTGGGACTACTTGGGTCTGGTAGCATCGTGGGGTTGGATATCGGCTCAGCGAACCTGAAGGCTGTGCAATTCCAAACAGCCGGAACCAAGGTTAGCCTGCATAATGCTATGCTCCTCCCAACGCCCAGCGAGAGCTTTGCCGACGGAAATATTGTCTTACCGGATGTGATTGCCGCCAGCTTGGCCGCATCCTGGGGGAAATACTTCTCCAGCCGATCCGTTGTTCTCACCCTGCCGCCTCAACAAGTGATCCTCAAACAGATCTGGGTCAAAGCCCCTCCCGGCGCCTCTCTCGACGAGTTGGTAAAGTGGGAGATGGAAAAATTCCTGCCCCTCCCGGTGGAGGAGATGTTTATCCAGTACCAGTTTCTACAGGAGAAAGAGGAGAACGTCCAGGTATTGGCTGCCGCGGCTCCTCGCCACATCATTGATTCGCTGGTGCGCCTGTGCAAGCTGGCAAAGCTGACCCCGGTTGCCATCGAAGTCCCCTACCTGGCTCTGCTGCGCCTGCTCTTCGCCACCAGCAATGATTTGGCTGGTTCCACCACCACTTTTATGATCGAGATGGGGGCGAACCAGACCCAGATCCTCTTCCTCGCCAACAGCGCCCTTTACCTGGTGCGGGCGATCCCTATCGCCGGCGGATCCTTCACCCAGGCCATCGCCAAGAGCTTGGGTCTGCCTATTGAGGAAGCGGAAAAGCTAAAACGGACGAAGGCTACCCTGGTTGCGGACGAAGCGCAATTCGAGCCCTTCAACCTTATCTACAAGTCGATGGGTCCCGTCTTGAAAGAATTGGTCCAGGAGCTGGAGCGTTCCGTGGACTATTTCCAGAGCCGCGCCAATATCTACCAAGAGATGAAAATCCTGCTCAGCGGCGGGGGAGCTGCGCTTCGCGGCATGGACGGCTATTTGAAGGAAGTCTTGGGAGTGGAAGTCAGCTATTGGGCGCCGGTCAGCCGATTCCTGGCTGGTGAGAGAACACAGATCCCGGAGCTGCTGCCGGTGATCAACCTCCCTGCCGGACTGGCCTTGCATGGGGAGGAACGACACTTCCCGCCCCTCACCTTCGAAAATATGGAGGCCGCCCTGCTGGTGTAACGATGCCACGCCTGGAGATCAACCTACTACCAGCCAGGAAGGGCCTGCTCGGCTCGCAGGCTCGTGGCTATATTTTGGCTTTATTGGCCTTGGTGCTGGTCTTGGTATTGGCGGATTTCGCCCTTCAGGGGATGGCGACGGGAACTCAGGCCCAACTGGACCAGGTCAAGGGTCAGATCGCAGCGTACCTCCCCTTGGAGAAGAAACTGGCCGATCTGGACCGGATGGAGAAGCAGACGCTGGTGCAGGAACGATATATCTCCGGCCTGCTGAATAGGCAGAAGGACTGGAGCACAGTCTTGGTAAACTTAGCTCGCCAGGTGCCCACCCAAGTCCACCTGATCTCGGTGGCAGTCGACGCCACCGGCCGAATGACCGTGCAGGGTGAAGCCCCCACCTTGGTGACGGGGGT
>CAYXFH010000089.1:0-4583 GCA_964464245.1 uncultured bacterium | reverse complement strand
TGTCTTTTCATGATTTTTTTATTTTAATACTCCAGCGCCACCCGTGATTCACACGGCTCTGTACACTCTTTCCCTACACGACGCTCTTCCGATCTCGCCGGTGGCACAGGCATGTTGAGGATCTTTACGCTGCCGCCCGGTCCACTGGTCGCTTCGATGCGATAGAGAGAAGGAGCCGCTTCCTGTCCACCGGGACTGATTGCCCACACTTGCCCAGGCGGAAGCGGGTCAGCCTCGATGGCTTCATCGCTGTGTAACTCGGGCGTTGAAACGAACTGCTCTACGCCTTCCACACCCATGAAGTAGCTGAAGTGAGTATTGCGGAACTCCGTCTTCAAGCAGCGCTTCTGCTGCTCTTTTACCCGCCGGCGCGCCTCCAAGCCGATCCGCAGTACCGCCTCCAATTCCTCGCTTGGGATCGGCATATCCGGGTCGGGAAACAGCAGCTTGAGTAGGCCACTAATGGTTTTGTTAACCGCTTCAATATCCCGACCGCTCAGCGCGCCTCCCCAGTGCGCCCGTCCTTGCAGTGCAGATATCCGGGTCCCTTCGCGGAGTTTTGTCCAGCATTCTGAAAGGAAATCGGTCACAAGGCCGAAGTGGTCCGTCATGTGCTCGTCTGCCTTGAGCTTCGGGAAGTCCCATCCGGGCGCGTAAGCATGAATGCGATCCATGAATGCAGTGTCGTTGCGCATCTCCGGCGGGAGTGGACTTAGAAGGTGACCAATCCGCTGCTGTTGCTGCACGTCCATATCCAAGTTGCCTACCATGACGATACTACCGGACGCTCGAATACTCTCTTTTCCGCGAGAAAACTCACCGGCGGCCATGTAGCCCTTCATGATATTTACCCCATCCTTCTGGTCAAACGAGATGCCCGATACCTCATCGAAGCAAACCACGTCATAAAGACAAACCAATCCGCGCTGGCCGCTGGACATGTTCACGAACATCTTGGCGACGGTCGCCTTGCCTCCTGATATCAAATGCGAGTACGGCGAAATCTGTTGGAACAAGTGGCTCTTGCCGGTCCCGCGTGGGCCGAGCTCGACGAGGTTGTAGTTCCGTTCCACAAACGAGACCATCCGCAGGAGCACCACCATCTTCGCCCGATCCGACATCGCCGCTGGCTCCAAGCCGATAGAGCGAAGAAGGAAGTCCTTCCACTCGTTTGTAGTAAACTGCCTGCGGCCCTTTCTAAGCATTTCCAGCACATCAGACTTGGAGAGTTGGATAGCCCGCAGGCTCTCGATCGCGAACGGTCGGCCGTGCTTTTCCTCCACGATGGCAGCATCGTAGGTCAGCGTCACCTCAGCGTAGAAGCCGTCGGTCAACATTCGCTCGTGATCGTGGACAAGGGTGTCGGCGATCCGTACATCATGCAGCCCCAAGCTTGGCAGCTCCACAAGGAACGAATCGGTCTTCGCGTCCAGCCGAGCCTTCACGATGTCGATCAGCTTCACCGAGCCCTTCTCACGTGCCCGCGCCTTGAAAAGCTCTTGCTCGCTGGTGCGGACAGTGCGGTCCTGCAACTGCCTCTCGACGATTTTCAAGCCCTCCTCGATCTCCTGTTCATCCACCGTCGCGCAGTACCGCCCAAGTAGGAACTCCACGACGTAGGTTGGCACGGGATACTGCCGGCTGTACCGACGGACGAGGTCTTTGCGGACGAGGTAACCGTCGAAGGCCGATGCCGCGATTTGGTCCAGATGGTCGAGTTCCACGTTATTTCTCACCTCCAACGGTAGTGGCTTCTTTACAGACCACGCGGCCGGACGCATCGACAATGACCAAGCTGACCATCGTTCCTTCCATGGAGTCATCGGCAACCAGCAACGCCGCCTTGCCATCGGCGTCCAGAGCCTTTGGTTGAGCAATGCTTGAGTTTGGGACATTGGGTCTTGTCCGCAGGTCTGCTGATAGCCCTTCAACGGCAGGCTCCACGCTCACTCGACAACGTTGTCTCGCCCACTGAACCTCGCTCACCCTGACAACCAAACCAGCAGGAAGGCCCGTTGAGGAGAACGCTAGAATCGGAACCAAACACTCTTGTAAACTCACTCCGCCGTGGGCGTACCCCTGCCCAGCCCCGAAGCAATGCACCCCCGGCGCATAGGCGAACCGCTGTTGCGGATTCCACGACCAGCCGGCAACGGGCACGTCCACGTGGGAACTGTCCTTGATCGACGCGCACCGTGACCAACGGCTCTCGGCCAGGTACTTGGGCAGTGGCGCCTTTGGCATCCCGCCAGGCACCAAGAGCCAGCCATGGTCGGTTACGACCCGCACACGCTTCCAGCCAGCCTCCAACAACCCTTGGACGCGATCCAGCAGAAGGTCCAACAGGTCATCGATCCGTGCTGCCAGCTTTTCCTGGAGGTCGTGCCCAAGCTTATCGAACTCACCATACTCAGTCCATCCGCGGGCATCTTTAGCCAGCGAATCACCCAACTCGGCTGGCCCAAAAACCTGGAAACCAGCCGCCATAAGCAACTGGCGAAACCGGTCAATGTTCAAACTTTCGCTCGTAGCAATTATTTCAGGGCAGAAATCGGCTTCCAGGCCTCTTCCTCGCAGCTTCCCAGCAATCGGTGATACCGCAGGTTTAGATGTCGCCGTCACCGTAGGCAACGCTGCCCAGCGCCAGCTAACAGACACATCTGATTGCCGCTCGATAGCCAGCGCCATGAGCCGCTGACCAATATCAAACCGCAGCCCATCGGTAAAAACGATGCATTCACCCACGGTAGCCTCGATGTCTTCCTGCTGTCCTACCGAGGGCAGGGACTTCGCTGCCAGGCATTGCTGGAAGTGCCGGGCGGTGTCATCCAACCACGGCAGGTAGACACACCGCACTGTCGCCTGCACGGCCGCCGTGTCTTCCCCTTTCTTCACACACGCCATTGCCCTCATAACCTCATCATCGGCCAGGTACCCTCCCTCGACGTACAGCTTGGCCATCACTTCGGCTGAATCGCCGCCTAGCATCATTGCCGTCCGCTTGGCTAGCATCGCTAGGTGTCCCAGAGCATTCGCCAGCGGGCACATGCCTAGCTTGGCCCATACCCAACTGCGGCGCTGGCCGTGCTCGGCCTCCAACTGTTCCAAACGCTGCCGTGCGCCTGTAGGCTTCATCATGCTGACTTCCACTAGTGCTGCCCGCAGCTCATTTTCCATCATGTCGTTTTCGTCTGGCCAAGGGTCCTTCTCGAAGAGCAACTTTCCCTTCGGCTTAGCCCGCCGCAACAGATTCGGTATCCCCGGATATAGTGCCGGTGACTCATCGAACCGCTCCCACACCCCGTACCAAGCGTCTTTATGCTGGCCGAGTTTCTCGCCGCCGACAATCTCGCCGTCGGTTTCTGGATCGAAGCCGTATTCTTGCCGGCAGCGATTGAGAAACGCTGACCGCTTGCCTTCGTCCCACTGCCCGCGTGTGCCCTCCGGGTCGCCCAGCCACAGAAGCAGGTCGCGTGGCATGTCGCCAATCATCAACCGATTGAAATCCTCAGCCTCCAGTCGTTTACTCTGCAATCTAACCACAGGCGTCACTGCCAGTTGCGACAGAGCCCCTTGCATCGCTTGTAGAGTGAGCCTATCCTCGGCCACGTCCAAGCCCAACCCTTCGTCGTCATTGACCAGGAAAGCGCGGATGGTCCAGTCCTTACCGTTCTTCTGCGTCCAGACCGTCCCGCGATACTGAAGCTCGACCAGAGGTTTGAGAGCGTCGGGGCATTCCTCTACCGCCCGGAGGGTCTGGCGGCTGACGCCGGGCATGTAGATCATTGGCACGGAGTCATCTGGCCAGGCGAGATTAGGGAACTTCTCCGCTCGCACTGGCGTTTCGATCACACACCGTAGCCAAATCGCAGGTCCGGTCCGAATGGGTGGGTCGTAGTCGCCCAGCGTGAGAAGTTCAGGGCACAATGGCCGCAGTTGCTCGACTACTGGCCGCCATTGGCCATCGGCGTCGGTCCAAAGTACCGCCACGGGCGCAACCACATCGCCGGCGTTGTATCGCGCGGCGTGTCTCAGCGAAATCCGCACTGCTTCCAAAAGAGTGTTGTCTATGGGCTTGCTCATCCACTATTCTCCATTTATTTGCTCCTCCAGTTCTTGCAGACCTTGCACGATCTGCTCCCAGGGTGGTGCATCGCCGAAAATCATCTCTTGCATGCGAGAATAGTCGGTGCGAAGCGAAGACGACCGTTTTTCCGGAGGGACGAGATGAAAGCTTCCGGGAACAGCGGTTTCATAGTGTGCCCACGCTGAGGCGAAGAACAGTCGTTTATGCGCGACCACGCGTTCTAGAAGGTCAGAGCGGTCCAGTGCTTGCCGGCCGATCTCCTGCTGTGAAAGCCGATAAAGATCGTAAAAATGCCGCGACATGCCTTCCGCCGGAGCTTTGTCAACCGATCGATGGTACTCGGCGTGCAAGAGCGTCGCCTTCTCCCAGAAGGTTCTCATCGCAACCAAGGTATGAACGTGACACGAAGCTGCTATCGTAAATACTGCGGGGAAGGCTTCTGCTGCATAGGACCGAATCTCGCGATCCTCCGCAGGCCAGTCGTCAGAGCGAGCCC
>CAYXFH010000088.1:0-5859 GCA_964464245.1 uncultured bacterium | reverse complement strand
CTGCTCTCCCAGGTATAGCACCACCCCTCGTACAAACGCGGTACCCGCGCTCTCTTGTAAAGACCGCAATCCCAAAAAATCCCGGGCTTGCACCGAAGCGGCCGATTTCACTTCGATCCCCACGACGCCGCCCCCCCGATCCTCCAAGACAAAGTCCACCTCTTTCCCCGCTGTCGTCCGATAATGGTAGAGAGACACTCTGGAATCAAACCAGGAAATCTGTTTCATCAGTTCTACCGCTACAAAGTTTTCCAACAACGGCCCCATATGGACGGTGTTTCCCTGCAAGCCCTGCGCATCCAAGCCTAACAAGTAACAGGCTACACCGGAATCGATCAAATGGATTTTAGGCGCGCGGGTCAGGCGTTTCGTCAAATTCCGGCTCCAGGCAGGAACCTGCATCACCAGGAACAAACCTTCCAATAAAGCGAAATAGCGGTTCAATGTCGTGGCAGGCAACCTGCTGCTGCGAGCCAATTCCGCCACGTTCAGCAAGCCGGCGGAGCGCGTTGCGACCAGGGACAGCAAGTTGGGCAGATCGCCCAAGCCTTCGATACGGGACAGATCTCGCACATCCCGCTGCAACAAGGTAGCCAGATACGAGGCAAACCACGCTTCTCGTCGGGTTGCTGTGGGCCGCTGGACTGCGGCAGGATATCCACCCAACGCCAACCGCTCTGCCAGAGCTTTTGTATCCATTCGGTCGGAAGACAGGGCAATCGGTCCCTCGGCGAAGACTCGATCCAGCCAGCGCTCCTTACGACCGACCAGCTCTCCCTGAGAGAAGGGAAACAAGGGAAGAATCTCCACTCGCCCCACAAGAGCTTGTGAAAGTGCCGGAACGGTCAACAAATGGGCCGACCCTGTTAACAAAAACTGCCCCGGCGTATGGTTCTGATCCACCTCCCGCTTGATTGCATCAAACAAAGCGGGTACTTTTTGGACTTCATCCAAAATAACGGGGCGAGGCAGATTATCCAAAAAACCTTGTGGATTCGCTGAGGCTAGGGCAAAAGCGCTGAGGTCATCCAGACTGATGTATCCTGCGCCGGGCAAGTCCTTGGCAATTTGGCGGACCAATGTCGTCTTGCCTGTCTGTCTTGCGCCGGTAAGAAACACCACTGGGGTATCAACTAGCGCCATGCGTACTTTCTCTTCAATATTCCTGCGTATCATGGTGTATATTCAACCACTTTCTGGAGGAATAACAAATACTAACTCGGATACGCGGATCAGAAACAACCTCCTTACCAGCCATCTTCGCAGTAGCTTTTAGTCGCATTGCCGCAGCAAACCCCATTGTGTTAAAATAGGTTTTGGGAAAATGATATGTCTGAAGTCTTGATTTCCATAAAGATTGAACCGTTAGAAGAAGGCGGATATCTGGCGACAAGCGATGATATTCAGGGCTTGATAGCACAAGGCCGGACCATTGCGGAAACCATGGAGATCGCGCAGGATGTCGCCAAAAAGATCGTCGAATCCTGCATCGAACACGGAGATCCCCTTCCCTTTGAATTGAAACAGCCCAAGAGACTGGTCAAGATTCCTATCGCCGTTTCAATTTGACAAAGCTCCCTTCTTTAACAGCGAAAGAGGTCATTGGGAAATTACGCAAGGCAGGTTTTATCTTCGATAGGCAAGCCAAGGGCAGTCACGAAATCTGGCTGAATCCAAAAACTCGTCGAAGGACAACCGTCCCCAATCATCCGGGCACATCGATTCCCAAGGGAACTCTTCAGGCCATTTTGAAAGCGGCAGGATTGACGGTCGAGGAATTCTCGGAGTTATAGAGTCAAAGAAGTTCTTGGATTGACCTCATGACACTATCGATGGGAGGGCTGTGAATAACTTGGGGGCTTGGCGTAGGAGATATTCTGGGATTTGAGCGACAGACAGACTCTTATATCGCAAATTATCACGAGATGGGCAAATGGTGACGCAGGTATAAAGGGGACAGATTTATTTATTGACTGCTAGACCCTTCGTCGCTGCGCTCCTCAGGGTGATAAAAGGGTAGGCGCCACGTTGAACGTCCCCTCTTGTCATGTTGAGCGCAGCGAAACATCTCGCCCTTTGTCCTTGGCATGCAGAACCAACTGCGAGATCCTTCAGCGCTGCGCGCTTCAGGATGACAAGAGGGGGCTGTCGCTGCGCTCCTCAGGGTGACAAAAGCCGTAGGGGCGGGTTTCAAACCCGCCCGGCCATCGAGGTTCACAGACACGGTCAAGAAGAAACAGTGGGGAGAAGAAGACTACGCTTCGGTGTAATAGGGGAGTAAGAGGAGAGTTGGGCAACAGGCACACTAGTCCATACTGCTCCATCGTTTGTGGCCAGTATTGCTTTGACATGCAAGATCGTTCTTCCTATGCTTTCCTCATGGAAACCCAAAGTCAACTCAATGCTGAAACGAGTGAAGCCAAAGAGCTATTTGAGCTGTTTTTCAATGCCGGTTCTGATGCCTGTACGATCAGCCGCCTGAACGATGGCCTTATTGTAAATAGCAACGACGGTTTTACAGCCCTTACCGGTTTCACCCGCGAGGAAACGGTTGGCAAATCAAGTCTGGAGATCAATCTCTGGAAAGATCCTGCCGACCTCCAGAACGTAGTGAATGAAGTCGCCGCAAAAGGGTATTGCGCCGACTATGAGGCAATATTCCAGATGAAAGATGGCAGCCGGATCATCGGCACGATGTCTGCCAGAAGGATCACCTTGCAGGGCACTCAGTATCTTCTCAGCGCTGTTCGCGACATTACCGAGCGCAAGCAGGCGGAGGAGGCGTTGCGGGAGAGCAAGGATCGGTATCGCTCGCTGTACGTCAGCTCCAGAGATGCCATCATGATACTGTCGCCGGATCGGGGATTCGTCGCTGGCAACCCCGCGGCGATCAGAATGTTTGCCTGCCGGGACGAGAAGGACTTCATCACCAAGACACCGGCGAGCCTCTCTCCGGAATACCAGCCGGACGGCGCGGCGTCAGCCGAGGGAGCGCAGGAAATGATGCGTCTGGCCATGGAGAAGGGCTTTCATTTATTCGAGTGGACGCATCGAAGGGCGGACGGGACCGATTTCCCGGCAAAAGTGTTGCTGTCGCGGATCGAAAGAAGCGGCACGCATCTTCTACAGGCCACCGTTCACGACATCACCGAGCGCAAGCAAGCGGAGGATCTGCTGAAGAGAGGGGAGCAAAGGCTCCGCAATGTCATCAATGGAACCAATGCAGGCGCCTGGGAGTGGAATGTCCAGACCGGAGAAACAGCATTCGATGAAAAATCTGCGGCCATACTCGGCTATTCCCTGGATGAATTTCAGTCTATCGGCTTCGAGACGTGGATGCGGCAGAAACACCCTGAAGATATGAAGGAATCAAATGAACTTTTGCAAAAGCATTTGCAGGGAGAGACAGAATACTATTCCTTCGAATCTAGGATGAAACATAAGGATGGTCATTGGGTCTGGGTGCTTGGTCGGGGCAAGGTCATTGAATGGGATGAAAAGGGAAAGCCATTGCGGATATTCGGTACGCATCTGGACATCACCGAGCGCAAGCAAGCCGAGGAGGCCTTGCGGGAGAGCGAGGTCTTGCAACGGATCCTGCTGGACAATCTTCCGGCCGGGGTGGTTATAGTGGATTCGGCGACCCGTGTCATCGAGCGGGTCAATGATCATGTGGCCGGCCTGTTTGGCGCGCCGGTAGATCACCTGGTGGGTCAGCGGTGTCACTCGCTCTTGTGTCCCGCCAGCGAGGGGGCTTGCCCAGTATGCGACTTGGGACAAGACGTGGATAACTCAGACCGGGTGATGCTGCGGATGGATGGAAGCCGACTGCCCATCTTGAAAACGGTGAAGCGGATTCAATTGAATGGTCAGGAGAAATTGCTGGAATGCTTTGTAGATGTATCCCAGCGCAAGCGGGCCGAGGAGGCCCTGCGGGAGAGCGAGGAGAAGTACCGCTCATTGATCGAAAACAGCCACGACATCATCTATACGCTCACCGCAGATGGGGTATTCATCTTCGTTTCCCCTGCCTGGACAGCCCTCCTCGGGCATCCGGTAAACCAGGTGGCTGGACAGCCATTCCAGCAATTTGTCCATCCGGATGATCTTCCTGGATGCATGGTCTTCCTTCAGTCTGTGATCGCAACGGGTCAACGGCAAGAGGGCGTCGAATACCGCGTGCGGCACGCCGACGGATCCTGGCGCTGGCACACCTCAAGCGCTGTTCCCTTAAAGGATGAAGCTGGCAAGACCATTGGTTTTGAGGGCGCCGCCCGGGACATCACCGAACGCAAGCTGGCCGAGGCGGCGCTCCTGGAGACCAACCGGAAACTTGAAGCGGCCACTGCCCGGGCAAACGAGATGGCCCTTGAAGCCCAGGCGGCCAATATCGCCAAGAGCCAGTTCCTGGCCAACATGAGTCACGAGATCCGCACGCCCATGAACGGGGTCATCGGCATGACCGGATTGCTGCTGATGACCGGCCTCTCCGACGAACAGCGCCGTTACGCCGAGACCATCAGTTCTAGCGCCGAGACTCTCCTGAGCGTCATCAACGACATCCTCGACTTCTCCAAGATCGAGGCGGACAAGCTGGAGCTGGAGGAGCTGGATTTTGATCTGCGCGCGACCTTCGAGGACGCGGCGGAATTGCTGACCCTTCGCGCCGACGAGAAGGGGTTAGAGTTCATCTGCCGCATCGATCCCGAAATATGCACCTTCCTCCGGGGCGATCCCGGGCGGTTGCGCCAGATTCTGATCAATCTGGGCAATAACGCCATCAAGTTTACCTCCCGGGGAGAGGTCGTGATCGAGGCGAAGGTGGAATCAGAGACCGACGACCGGCTGAAGGTCCGCGTGGAAGTGCGGGATACGGGTATCGGCATCTCTCAGGAAAGGATCGGACTCCTGTTCACTGCTTTCCAGCAAGCGGACGCATCGACCACTCGTCAGTTCGGCGGCACGGGGTTGGGGTTGGCCATCTCCAAGCGCCTCGCCGAGGTCATGGGCGGGGAAGTCGGAGTGGAAAGCGTCGAGGGCCGGGGATCGACTTTCTGGTTCACAGCCGTCTTCGGCAAGCAGCCCGGTCGCGATCGACGGGAAGGCCTGCTGCCGATCGACCTCCGCGGCGTACGGATCCTGGTCGTGGACGACAACGCTACCAATCGCCTGGTCATCGCCGAGCAGTTGGAGTCATGGGGCATTCGTCACGCCGAGGTTGAAAGCGCCGCGAAGGCGATCGAACTGTTGCGCGCCGCCTGGGCCGAGGGCGACCTCTTCCGCATCAGTATCATGATTACGGACATGCAGATGCCGGAAATGGACGGAGAATCCCTGGGAAGAGCTATCAAGGCAGACCCCCAATTGTGCGGCACGCACCTGGTGATGATGAGCTCTTTGGGGACGCGCGGCGATGCCAAACGACTCAAGGACATCGGTTTCTCCGCTTATCTGACAAAACCGGTCAAGCAATCCCAGTTGTATGATTGCCTGGCCCTGATCCTCGGCGGCGACGTTGCGCCGGCCAAGACTCCGGAACCAGCCCTCATTACCCGCCACACGCTCCATGAGGCCCGCCGGCGCATGGTTCGCATCCTGCTGGCCGAAGACAATCTCATCAATCAGCAGGTGGCCCTTGGCATTCTGGAGAAACTGGGCTTTGGCGCTGATACTGTGGCCAACGGCCGGGAGGCCGTCCAAGTTCTGGAGAAGGTTCCCTACGACATCGTGTTGATGGATGTGCAGATGCCGGAGATGGATGGTTTTGAGGCGACCAGGCTCATTCGCTCTGGAAAGAGCGGCGTTCTCAACCCAAAAATTCCTATCATCGCCATGACCGCCCATGCCATGAAAGGCGAC
>CAYXFH010000087.1:0-4888 GCA_964464245.1 uncultured bacterium | reverse complement strand
ACAAGCGTCGCCCGTGACAGCTCGCGGCAACTTGACAGCTCGCGGCAGCGTGCTACTGATGAAGATCCCCCTTGCTGAAGGACGCCTCTCCCGCTCCTTTTCAACGAGGAAATATCTTGGGTGATCCCAACCTTTACGGTTTGGATAACGGGGCGCCGGTCTGCTCCCTTTCCCCCTTCACTGATCCACTGGCAGAGCTACGCTACGCCTTCGCCGAGCGCGAACGCCCCTTCCTCCGCTTCACTTCATTCCCTGAAGAAGTAGGGGCGGGTTTGAAACCCGCCCGCACTCGAACTTGGACGCGCGGTCAGTTCTGGGATTTGGCCTGTCTGGCGGCAGCCCGTCTGAATGATCTGGGGCTGGAGAAGGGGGAGCGGGTGTTGCACTGTTTCGGCGCCAACAGCCCCTACGACCTGGCTTTTCGCCTGGGTGAGTCGTTGATCGGCGCTGTCCCGGTGACGGTGAACTGGCAGGCCGACAATGACGAGCGAGTGCTGCACAAGGCTGAGATCACTTCAGCGCGCATCCTTCTCTGTGATTCCGCCTTTCGCTCCCGGGCCGAGGCGCTCCTCCCCTCCCTCCCTGGCCGCCTGGCGGTGGGAGCGGAAGAGCTGGAGGAATACAAGCCGCATACTTCATGGCGTTCGCCGGCCGTCTCCTGGGAGGATGAGCGCCTGATCATCTTCACCTCCGGCACCACTGGCCAGCCCAAGGGGGTGATTCAACCGCACCGCTGCTTCCTGACCAACCGACTCACCTTCGAGGACTACTTCCATCTCGCACCAATTGACCCCTTGGAGATGCTGATGGTCAATCCCCTTCACCACACCAACTCCTCCTCTATGTCCGACTGGATGATGCGCCGCCCCGGCGCACTGCTGCACTTGGTGGAGCGCTATTCCACCCCCTTCTGGCGGATTTGGGCGGAAGTAGCCGAGGGGAAGCGGGGAATGCTGGTGGTCATCCCGGTCGGCCGCCATCTGGACTACCTGGAAAACCTGGACGAGGAAGGGAAGCTGCCCTTGCCGCGGGAACGGTTGTGCGGAGCGATGGCCAAGAGCGAGATCCTGATCGGCTCGGCGCCGGTCGGCCCAACCACGGTGGAGCGGATTCAACGCTGGAGCGGTCGTTTGCCGCACGTCCGCTTCGGCTCTACGGAGAGCACCATGCAAGTCCTGGGGATCCCCACTGAGGGAACTGAAGAGGAGAAGATGAAGGCCTTTCGCGCCGGTTGGGATCACCAGTGGGATGGCCGGAAGGCCTCCGGCTACTGCGTCGGCCAGGAGCACCCTCCTTTCACCCGGGTCCAGGTAGTGAAAGGGATCGAGCCCGCCCAACCGGGATACCTGGAGCCCTGTTGCAGCGGAGAACCCGGTTATTTGGTCTGCCAGGGCGGCCAACTGATGAGCGCCTACGTCGCTCAGCCCGATGCCACTGCTACCGTTCTCGGGTCGGGATGGTACACCGGATTGCGCGACATCGGCTTCACCCTGCCGGGAGCCAACGGCCGTCCCGACTTCTACTGGCTCAGTCGCGACTCGGCTCTGCTCATCCGAGGCGGCGCCAACTACGCCTACGAGCAGGTCGGCGAGGACCTCTCGCGGATCGTGGAAGAGGAGTTCGACCTCCCCTCCGGCCAGTTCAAGCTGGCCGTGATCGGGTTGCGCGTGACCAGCGAACACGACGACTCCTGCTGCGTCACCATCGAGCTGACCCCCGAAGCGGCGGCCTTCGCCCCCCGCCTGGAGAAGGAATTCCTGGATCTGGCCTGCCGGCGCGTCCCGCACGGGGAACGGCCCGACTACCTGCGCCTGGCGCCCATCCCGCTCAGCTTCAAAGGGGCGATCCTGCTGCCCCAACTGAAAGCCGAGTTTGAGGAAGCCCTCCGTGGTGGGACAGTTATCACATAAAGGGGACAGATTTATTTAAATAAAGGGGACAGATTTATTTATTTAAACAGGGAAGCCGTTTTTCTCATGGATCCCGCTGACTGCCGATGATCAAGCTAACGAAAAGGGGACAGATTTATTTAAACAGGCAAACCGTTTTCGTTGCGGATCCCGCTGACTGCCGATGATCAAGCTATGGCGTCAAAATCGGCAACCGTCAAGAAGAACGGCTGGATGATGATTCCTGTACCCTTGGCCTTGCCGACAGTAAGACAAAAAGAGCGGAAAATTAAGCAGCTTGGGCAAAAGGAACTATTGTGTCGGGAGAATGAGAGCTGATCTGAACCTCGCCCCAACGAGGACAGGACTGCTTGGAGGCGGATGGGGACTTGGAGCGCGTGGTCAGAACGTGGCCAAAAAGAAATTTGCTGACATCTGAAGATGTGACCCCTGATTCCCCTTCCTTGGTGAAGTGAGAAGGATCCTCCTGGAGGAAATCGAGAAGAAACTGGAAAGACGGGTGGAATCTCGATGGCCGGGAAAGCCGAGAGAGGTGGGAAAATAAATCTGTCCCCTTATTCCTCAAGCAGAGGCAAACTATCCTCGTACAACAGATCGGGACAAAAATCTTGCCCATCCTGCCATTGGACGCTCCCTAAGTAAGACCTGACTGAATTGAAGACGCTCAAATCCTTCAACGCCTGAAATATCCCGATGTCTAAATATGGCTTTACATCGAAACGTTTCACTTCGCCATTTTCAAAAGTCAGTGTGAGCGTATAGTCGTTACTGGTCCTGACTGCTCTTACTCTCGGATTCATGTTCAGTTGCCCCTACCGCAAAGGTCAATCTTGAAGATGGACTGACCTTCACTGGCGAGATCCCAATCGGCGATCAGTTCCTCTTGATGAATTTCAATCCATGCTGCGACTGCTTTCATCTGCTCGGCTTCAGTTTGCCTTCCAAGACCTCGCCGCTTGGAATTGCCATGACTGCCTCTTGTTCTTGGTATTTCACGTGAATGTGAGGAATATGATGCCGTCGCTTGTCAAAGTAGTACATCAAAACGATGATTCCAAAGAACATCGCTATGACTGCCATTCGCTTCGTTTATCCTCCTGCCTACAGTGTAATGAGCCTCGCGTCCGCTTGCAACTCACATAAAGCACATAAAGGGGACAGATTTATTTAAATAAAGGGGACAGATTTATTTATTTGTAACAGGCAAGCCGTTTTCGTTACGGATTCCGCTGAATGCCGATGATCAAGCTACGGAGTTAAAAACGGCAACCGCCAAGAAGAACGGCTGGATGATGATTCCAGTATCTTTGGCCTTACCAACAGTGAGACAAAACGAGCGGAAAGCAATGCAGCTTGGGTAAGAAGAACCATTGTGTCGGGAGAATGGGAGCTAATCCGTACCTCGCTCCAACGAGAACAGGACTATTTGGAGGCGAGTGGAGACTTGGATCGCGCGGTTAAAAGAAATTTGCTGTCATATGAAGATGTGACCCCAATTAAGGCTTCTTGCGGATGTTCTGGACGATCCCGACCAATAGAGCGACAACAACGATCCCCTCCACCCACAGGAAAGCCAGATAGTCGCTGTAGGCGCCGATGGGCGGCGTCCCGGGGAGAGAATTGCGCAAGCTGAAAAGCCCGAAGAGAAGCGCGGCAAAAACCGACAGGATGCGGATGTCAAACCAGCCGCTGAGCATCAGCACGATCAGGGCGATCACCCCCAATCCCACGGCCCACTCGATCACCATGCCGGCTGTTGCAGCCACCAGCACTGTCTGCGAGCGTTCGATCTCAATTTCTAATCCGCTCCCCATCGGAACCACTCCCTCCAGCGAGGTCGCGTCGATCTTGAAACCAGCTACATGCCCGGTCAGGGAAAAGGTCATCGGCGCCTCTTCCATCGTGTCCGGCCCCGTCTCTTTCCGCAGAACGAAGCGGATGGTCGTGGAATGCTGATCAAAGGGATAATCATTGGCATCCCCCTCCAAGGCATAGGTCAATTCGAGCTGGCCTACCGGCTCCCCTTTCTCCAGGATGTAACGGGTTTGCTTGCTGGCTCCCAGCGCATCCAACTCCATCGTCTGGGCGTAGGAATAGCCTTCTTCCGCGGCCAGCGCTCCTTGCGGGGTGATGCGGACCTGCAGCATGAGCATGCCAAGAATGGGATCCAGGGTCAAGATGCGGGCGTCGAGATCGATTCGGTCCAAACGGGTAGTATCTCCCACTTGAATGGCACTCGCTCGCTCTTCGCCTTCCAGGCTGTACTGCTCCAACGCACTGAAGAAGACAACGAAGAAAAGAGCAAGAATGATCACACTTATGGTTGCAATCAGGAAAGTTTTTCTACCCCTGCTGTTGCGCACCGGATCCTCCTTTCAAGATCAGCGTGACTTGATCCCGCTGTTCGGTATTCTATGCCGGATCGCGCCATAAAGAAAACACTGGAACAATCCTGCTATCCTACGAGATGGGTGGATTTTCAGGCGCCAGTATCGCAATCGTCTCAGGTTTCGTCATCGATGCCCCTTTCTCCGCGGCTTTGCTCTCTTCGGCTGACCAGCGCTCTTCGATAACAACGGGCAAGGTGTCGTGGTCGGGGGTATTCTTCTCCACGTCGCGCACCACCGGGAAGAGGTAGCCGGAGAATCCAACCACCGCTCCTAATATGCCGGCCAGGACGATCATCACCGCCATCCCTGCGCCGGCCCCAGTTCCAAAGATCGGCCCCAAGGCGCCGGAAAGCGATCCACCGGCTTTCATAGCAGGTTCAAAAACGCGGTCGGCCAGCGGGCCGGCAACCAGGGTGGCTAACGGGGATACGGCCTGAGCAATCATACGGCGGGTGGAGAAGACCCGCCCTTGGATATCCGGCGGCACCTTGGACTGCCAGATGGCCTGGTTGCAAATGTAGGTCACGCTGCCCACCGAGGAAGCCAGGAAAAACCCGGCCATCCACATCGGCAGGCTCTGGCCGAAAC
>CAYXFH010000086.1:0-5736 GCA_964464245.1 uncultured bacterium | reverse complement strand
CCCTTGAATTTCCTCTTCAGGACTGTCACCAGGGGAGCGCCGAGGATTGCTCCTAATCCGGTGAAGACCAGCAGAAAGCTGTATGCGCCGGCGCCTCCGCCGAGGACTTCCTGCGCAAAGGCCGGAAAAAGCACCGTGTAGGAGAAACCGAAGAATGACGCGATGCCCAGCGTGGCCAGGAGGTATACCATCCACCGGGTATGGAGGACATACCGCCCCCGTTTGACCAAGCTTTGGTAAACCTTCCTGGCAGGTGGGATGGGCATGGTTGATGTCTTCACAGTTGTTGCCAAGATGACGCCGATCACGAAGAGAAAACTGGCGGCGTTCACGTAGAAAGCGCCCGCCGCTGACCAAGTCGTCAGAATCAGCGCGCCGAGCGCCGGCCCCACCACTTTGCCAAGGTTCCATTCGGCAGAACCGAGGGCCAGGGCGTTCAACATGTGATCTTTCGGTACAAGATCGGGAAGGAGCAGTTCCCAGGCGGGAAACCCGAAGGTGAAGGCGATATTCTGGAGAATCACTATCGTCAGGAAAAACCCCATCGAGGTCCAGCCCAGCGATGCGCCGATGGCAAGGATCAACGCGGTGGCCATCATGAAAAACTGGGTTCCAAGCAGCAAACGCTTCAGGTCTACCTTGTCAGCCAGGTACCCCGCCAGCTCGACGAAGAGGAGGACTGGGATAACGCTGGCCAGGCTCACCGCCCCTACCCAGGCATTGGAAGCCGTGTTCGTCTTGACGAACCACATCAGCGCGGTGGTCTGGATGAGAGTGCCGATATCCGATACCAAGGCGCCCGTCCAGAAGTGCCGATAATCGCGGTAACCCAAAGCGGAAAGGACGCCCACAGCTTGTCTCCTGGGTTCAGGATTTAGCGCGCCGGATGATCCCTCATTGTTCATATTTCTGTTCTCTCCTCGTCTCGCCATTTCACCTTGCCTCCTCTTGCCGATCGCGGGAGATCCTTCAGTTCCATTCGGCGCCGCGGAGGGTGATCAATCCTATCAGGGTCGTTCAGTAATGCGATTGACCTTGGCGGCGCCGACCTTGACGGGATTGCTGCAAGTAAAGACCTGACCCGGGGCTCTCATGGAGATGCCGGCAAGCGGAAGGTGAAGCGAGCGCCCTCGATCCAACCCTCGACCAGGCTCGGCCGCAAGCGCAATATGCTGTGATCGGGATCATCCGGTCCCTGGGGATAGTACCGCTGCCACCCCTCGCTCCACAGGGCATGCCGCAAGGCGGAATCGTCAACGATATCCAGGGCGCCGGCCAGCATCACACCCTGGAAGAGGGCGGGGAGGCAGTAGTAGGCGCAGGCGTGTGGGTTTAAGCGAATCTGCGCCAGCTTCAGGGAGGAAGTGTTGGTGGAGAAGTAAAGCAGCAGATCCTCGCGGTGGCCGGCGAAGAAAGAGACCTGCTGAGGATATTGGTCGCCATTCCGCAGGTTTAGCATAGCGCGGGTGCGGGGAAACCCGTCCTCGCCGATCGTGGTTAGAAAGGCAGCTTCAGCCGCTTCGATGCATTCCAGGCAAGCTTGTCTCCATCTCATTTGTTCCATGCCAGCATTATAGAACATGCGGGGAAGGTTCCGGAGCATTCTGGTTCGCTTCGTCACGCTAAGCGTCTCCTTTTTCCGCTGACCTGACCTCGGCAAGACTGATGCTGCCCTCTGTTTCAATAGATATGTTTGGGGTTCCTCCTCTTCCCGAGGTGAGGTTAGGGGAGCCAGCCCTACCGGTTAGTCAACAGCTCATCAAGGTTCCTAACTAATAATGCATGATACAATTACCGCGAATGGAGGTTCACAAGTGATTGGACACACCGCGAATGAGCAGAAACTTTACGGGAAGAAGTGGGATACCATTCACGGAGGGTACTTCGCCAACCCTGAGATTGCTTCTCCGCTGGTCGAAGCGATCCTTGATGCGGCTCATGTCGCCAAGCCCACCGTTCTGGGGGATCTGGGTGGCGGAACCGGTTTCGTGCTCAATGAAGTGGGCCAGAAGATGGAATGGAGCCCTGCGCCGGCGCTTGTATGTGTCGACACTGCGAGGGAGCAACTGGACCGCTGCCCTGAGCCGATAGTAGCCCTGGAATGCGCGGTTGAGGGCATCAAGCGAGGCATGCTCATCGAACCTGGCGGTACGCTGATGATATGCATGAGGTCTGTGCTGCATTACCTGGGAGAAGAGATGCTGAAGCCCGACCTCGGTCATTTCCGATCAATACTCGAGCAGGGTGAGTGCCTTGTTCACCAGACGATCTGTTTCCGGTCGGAGAGAGAGCAGGCAGTTGCGAACCTGCTATACGACAGGATGGACACCGGCAAGTGGTATCCGACAGTGGGTTTTCTAATAGGCGCCCTGAAGGAAGAGGGGTTTAGGCTTGCGGACATCCGGCCGGCAGCCCCAATTCCCCTGACAAGCGCCGAGCTGGAGAAACGATACGGCATAGACCATGAAACGATGTTAGAGATCGGCAAGGAGTTGGAGAGGCAATGCGGCGGTCATCTCTCCGAGGTGTATCATAGAAGCAGAAATGGTTTCACCGCGTACATGGATTACCTGGTCATGACTTGCATCGCCGTATAATCGATCCAACTTGTATGAAATACCCCTCATCGGGCTCGTCGGAACTAATGAAAACTGACCTTTGTTCCGATGATCGCTCCATTGCAGGCCAGCGGGCAGTTCTCATCCCTGAGGGCGACCCAAAGGGGCATGATAATTAGTTCTTTCTCAAATTGAGCGGGTAAGGCAGTCTGAGGGTAAACCAGGTTTCTGGGATCATCAAGGCTGACGACAACAAGTCAACTTACGGCAGCTCGATAGCCCTCGCAGGAGTGACGCGTGCGTCGCCCCTACTAGCCCCCGGCAGCTCGATAGCCCCCGGCAGCTCGATAGCCCCCGGCAGCTCGATAGCCCCCGGCAGCTCGATAGCCCCCGGCAGCTCGATAGCCCCCGGCAGGGTGTTTTGGAGAAAGATGCGCCACTATGCCGAGACAACCCCGTATGTGGGCGGCTTTGAAACCCGCCCCTACGAGAACCACTCCGACGTGAACCATATCTCTGGGACCGCCATGGTCCCAGAGATAGAATGGTCCCCTTCTGACAGGCCACCTCAGCATCGAGTTGCGTCATGCGACAGTATGTGCTGCCGCAAGATGATAAGATACCCACTTGAAATGAGAAGAAACCTGATCCAATGACAGACAACCAGGCAGGAACAGCTCAGCCCAAGAAGATGAAACGATGGCTCCGCGGTTTGCTGATCGCAGTCGCGATCCTGCTGCTCTTGTTCGTGGTGGGCCCCTATTTGATCCCGGTTTCGCCTCTGGCTGGCCTGGTGGCTGCTGAGCAGCTCGCTGATGCGGACAGCCAATTCGCCGAGGTGGCTGGGCTGCGTTTCCACTACAAGCTGCAAGGCGCGGGTGAACCGCTGATCGTCCTGCTGCACGGCTTTGGCGCCAGCCTCTATTCCTGGCGAGATGTCATAGAGCCGCTTTCCCGCTTGGGCACGGCACTGGCTTATGACCGTCCCGCTTTCGGTCTTACGGCCCGCCCACTGGCCTGGACGGGAGAGAACCCCTATGCCCCGGCTGCCCAGGTCAGTCAGTTGATCGCTTGGCTCGATCGCCTCGGAGTTAAAAAAGCGATCTTGATCGGGCACTCGGCCGGTGGAACTCTGGCAGTAGAAGCGGCCCTGCGCTACCCGGAGCGGGTGCGGGCCCTGGTGTTGGTGGACCCGGCTGTCTATGCCGGCGGAGGCCTTCCCGAGTTCGTCCGCTTCCTGGCTCAGTTCCCCCCTTTCCGACGGTTGGGGCCGCTTTTGGTTCGCTCGATCGGGGAAAATGGAATCGACTTCCTGAAAGCGGCCTGGCATGATCCGGCCAAGATCACGCCGGAGATCCTGGAGGGGTACCGCAAACCGCTGAAGGTTATGGATTGGGATGCCGCGCTGTGGGAGTTTACCCTTGCCAATGGTTCCGGCGACCTGGCCGCCCGTGTGACCAAATTGGCTGTTCCCACATTGGTCATCACCGGTGGCGACGATCAGATCGTACCCACCGAGCAAAGCATCCGCCTGGCCTCCCAGATTCCAGGCGCCTCTCTTGTGGTCATCCCCGATTGCGGCCACCTGCCGCAGGAGGAGAAGCCGGCCGAGTTTCTGAAGGCGACGAGCGGTTTCCTCGCCGATCTGTCTCCGTAGCGAGATCAGTCAGGCGAGACCGGCTGGCGGATCACCGTCCGCAGTTTTTCTGGCGCCGTTTTACGAGGATCTCCCAGGTAAATCTCATGGTGCTTACCGCGCAGTTGATGTCCTTGAGCTCCAATGAAGGCGTGCAGTTGTTCAATGGTGGGAGTCTCCGCTGCGTAGGATCCAAGGTACAGCACCTGGGCGGAAAGCCCCTCCCGGAAGCGCTCCAGGCGGACCTTGTGCAGGGCCGGCAGCGCTTTCTTCTTGCTCGCCTCAGCCAGGGCTTGCTGGAATACTGCCTCGGTCACCGCCTCCGGCTGCATGATCATCGCCGTCCAACTCCACTTGTCCTTGCGTTGGAGCAGGAAATCCTTCATATCATCCGACCACCACAGCCCCTCCAGGGGAGGGACGACATACTCCGGACCTTCGCCAGTTTTCTTCAGGGCGAACTTGATGGTGAAGGCCATCGCGTAGAGAGCGTCAAGCGCTTCCCGATAGGCCGGCGCGGTGTTCGGATCCCCCACACCGTCCACCATCAGGAAACCCATCTCCGGCACGTCCACTAGTACGGGTTGGCGCGGCGGGTTGTACAGCTCGGAATAGAGCTTCTTGAAGTCTACTTTCTCCATTATGGTTCCTTTCCCGCGATCTTCATTTTGCTGCCCTCGATCCTCGATCCTTGATCTTGCCAGGCGGCGGTAGAGCCACTGATTAATCAGTGGCTGTCCCCAATTAATCCCTGATCTTGCCCTGGCGTCGGTAACGGATCAGCTTGAGGATCCCTTTCGTAAGGCGCATCCCACGCAACAGGTTGAAAAGCTTGCCGTTGGTCTCTATGGGGGGAAGGGCGGCCAGCTCAGCGATTGACCGGCCGACGAAGGGAGCCGGCAGCGCCAGGGCGTCCAGCACGTAGGGCATCCCCTCGTTTCGCTTGACGCAGCGGGGGCTGACCTTCATGTCGCGAAAGAAGTCGGTCTTGACCATGCCGGGGATTACGGCGAAGACGGAGATGCCGGGCATCTTGTGCTCCCGGGCGACGCTCTTGGTCAGGCTGGTCACAGCCGCCTTGCTGGCAGCGTAAACGGTGGAGAACTCGGCCGGTTCTCCTTTTCCGCCCAACCCGCTGATGTTGATCAGGACGCCCTTTCCCTGCCGGCGGAAGATGGGCATTACCTGGCGGCACCCTTCCAGCACCCCTTTGATGTTGGTATCGATGATGACGCCGATCTCCTCGCTGGGGATCTCCTCCAGCGGCCTCATCCCGCCGGAGAGTCCGGCGTTGTTCACCCAGACGTCGATCCGCCCCCAGGTCTCCAGGGCGTGCTGGAGGAGGCGCTCCACCTCGACGGGTTTGGCTGCATCGCAGGGGATCCCGCCGGCCGAGTAGCCTTTCCCCTGCAACTCGCTCACCGCCCTGCGCACCGCCTCCTCACTGCGCGAGCTGATCACCACATGAGCCCCTGTAGCGGCGCAGGCTTCAGCAATAGCCCGCCCGATCCCTCGGCTGGAGCCGGTGACGACGACGACTTT
>CAYXFH010000085.1:0-8521 GCA_964464245.1 uncultured bacterium | reverse complement strand
GGCCGCGTTGTCCTCCATCAGGATCAAAGCGATGGCCAGCGCCCAAAGGCAAGCAAGCAGGCAGATGGCCAGGAAGATGCGGTTCAATCTCGCTTTGTGATCCAAGCGAATGGCGTAGAACCCGATCGCCAGGTAGATGGCCGCAGCAATGAAATGGAGAATGATATAACCGTTCACTGCTAGCCCCACCGGCTAATCGCAGTTCTTTGCCGCTGCAGCACGTTGCTCGGTACTCGTTCGCTCATCAGGCAACCTCCCAAGATACACCTCCATTGACAGTGTGCCATGACACCTCCCTGCCGGGGGCTGTAGTCCCCTTCTTCTAAGGCAATAGTTTGGAGGCTTTTTAGCAGATCCGAACGAAGAGAAGAATACTACCGTTGTCCCTCCACCCATTCCTGTAGAAACGGTTGCCACTTTACCGGCTCGAACTCTAGAAAACGATACTTGGCCAAGTTTCGGCGGGTGTAGACATCCTCAGCGAAAAGCCGCTGCAGATCCAGAAGCGTAGGAGCTCGGGCGATCACGACCCCGCCCAAGCGCGGGCTCTGCGGCCCAGAGAAGAGCAACCAGCCGCGATCGTAGCCGATCTGCAGGAAGGCGCGGTGCTCAGCCACTGCCTCCCCAAGCTCCATTACCGGGACATTGTAGGTGATCTCAACCAGAAAATGCTTCATCATCGCTCGTTTTCCTCCTTTGGATGCGAGACTTTCCTCACCAAGTCGAGCAAATCGCGCAGGGACGTTTCCGGGTATCTTTGGGCGAAAATGGCGGCGCCGACCACCAGCGTATCCACCCCAAGTTTCACCAGCTTCTCAGCATTGTCTAGGTTCACCCCACCATCGACCTCCAAGCGCACTGGGCGCCGATGGCTGTCGATCTCCAGACGAGCTTGTTCGATTTTCTCCCAGAGGGGGGGTAAGAAAGCTTGTCCGCCAAAGCCTGGGTCCACTGACATCAGCAGTAAGAAATCGAAGCTGCCCCAGAGATAGCGCAAAGACTCCAAGGGGGTGGCCGGGTTAAGCGCCAGTCCTGCCAGTGCGCCACCGCCATGGATCGTCTGCAGCAGACGGGACGGGTGACGGGTGGTTTCCAGGTGCACGCTGATCTCGGTCGCTCCGGCATCCAAGAAACGGGGCACAAAAGACTCTGGGCTCTCCACCATCAGGTGAGCCTCCGACCGCATGTCATAATGACGGTGCAGAGCGCGAACAATGTCGGCGCCGAAGGATAAGTTGGGAACGAAATGGCCATCCATTACATCGATGTGCACTTGGCTCACACCGTGCTGTTGGAGCAAAGCTAAAGCTTGGTCGAACCGGAAAAAATCAACCGATAAGAGCGAGGGGGAAATAATCGTCATCACTTTAGCATTATAACAAGGTAGAACACAGTCGAGAAACCGGATCGTGGTAGGATTATTCCAGAAATTTCCAAGGAGGAAGAAATGACCCAGCCTTTAGACGTCAACGAAAGCACTTTCGAACAAGAAGTAATCCAGTCCAAGCTCCCAGTACTGGTCGACTTTTGGGCTCCTTGGTGCGGACCTTGTCGCATGGTCGGCCCCGTTTTGGAGAAGATTGCAACTGACCACGCTGCCAAATTGAAGGTGACCAAAGTCAACGTGGATATGAACCCTGTCCTTGCCCAAAAATTCGGCATCTTCAGCATTCCCAATCTGCTCTATTTCAAGGATGGCAAGCTGGTCAACCAATGGGTCGGCTACCAACCGGAGAAGGAGATCCTGGCCAAGCTAGGTTTGTGAGATGAGTCCCCTTTATCCTCTGATCATCGTCGGCGCCGGTCCTGCCGGCTATACGGCAGGGCTCTACGCGGCTCGAGGAGGCTTGGAAGCGCTGCTGGTCGGCCTCCCCGGTGGCACTGGTATGGCGACGGACTGGGTGGAAAATTTCCCTGCTCTCCATGAGGGGATTTCCGGCTTCGACCTGGTGGATCGGATGCGGCAACAAGCGGAGGCGGCAAGACTACAGGTCAAAATGGCCGAGGTCAGCCGGATTTCCCTCATTGGTGACGCCTTTTCCCTGGAAACAGGCGCTGGCCCTCTTACCGCTTCTACTATAATCGTGGCCACCGGGGCTTTCCCCGCTCTCCTCGGAGTTCCTGGAGAAGTGGAGTTCCGAGGAAAAGGGGTCTCTTATTGTGCGACCTGCGATGGCCCTCTCTTCCGTGGCAAACGTCTACTTGTGGTCGGGGGTGGCGATTCCGCTGTGCAGGAAGCCCTCTTCCTGGCCAAGCTCGCCTCCCAAGTTACCTTGGTCCATCGCCGCGACAAACTACGGGCAATCCATTATCTTCAAGACGCAGCCTTCCATGCGGAGAATATATCTTTTATTTGGAATAGTGTCGTAGTAGACATCAAAGGCGCCAACCACGTGCAGAGCGTGGTCTTGAAGGATGTGAACAGTGGCCGAGAACGCACCCTCGAAATGGATGGCGTTTTCCTCTACGTAGGCCTTCGGCCCAATTCGGGTCTTTTATCGGGTTTGGTCAACCTCGACCCAATCGGGGCGATCCTCACCGACGAGCAGATGGCAACCTCCATGCTCGGCCTGTTCGCCGCCGGTGATGTGCGAAGCACCTTTCTCCGTCAATACATCACGGCCTGCGCAGATGGCGCCATTGCCGCGATGAGCGTCATCCGTTACCTCCAAAGACATAACTCGAAATAAAACGGGAGCTTTATCAATCCACCTTGGAAACGAGCAGTAACAGCCACCCCTCTGCGGTTCAAAAAGAAGAAGGGGCCGAAAAGCGGCCCCTTCATTGTTCTCTGGTGCCCGGAGGGAGACTCGAACTCCCAAGGGTTGCCCCATACGCACCTCAAACGTACGTGTCTACCAATTCCACCATCCGGGCTTCTTTCTCTCCTCTTGAATCAATGAACGAAAAGCAACACGACGGAAGATACCACGAACACACAGGCCACGATCAGGCTGGCGTTACGCAGGGACTTCTCCCGTTTCTTTTGCACCTTGAAGAGAGTCGCTGTCCCACCGATGGCGCCCAATCCTTCCCCCTTCGGGGATTGAAGGGCGACCAACGCCACCAACGCTACGGCCAAAGCTGCTTGAATAATCCACAATACAGTCAAATCGTTTTCACCTCACGTGGCGAGAATTATAACAAAAGGGCTCAAACTGCGCCAGGGACACCCTGCCGGGGGCTGACACCCTGCCGGGGGCTATTCACCCCTTGAGGATCTCGACGCCGGGCAGAGCCCGTCCTTCCAGAAATTCCAGCGATGCGCCGCCTCCGGTGGAGACGTGGCTCATTCGCTCTGCCAGGCCGAATTTCTCGACTGCCGCCGCCGTGTCCCCTCCACCTACAATTGTTGTGGCATCAGAACCAGCTAAAGCTTCAGCCACCGCACGGGTGCCGGCATCGAAGGGTGGGATCTCAAACACCCCCACTGGCCCATTCCAGACCACTGTCTTGGCTTGGCGAATACGATCAGCGAAAAGCGCTCGAGTCTGAGGGCCGATGTCTACTCCCCCCATCTCAACCGGGATCCGTTCCACCGTCACCGTTTCATTGGGACTGCCATGCTCCAAGCGAGACGCGACGATCAGATCCACAGGCAAAAGCAACTCCACGTCTTTGTCTTTGGCGGCGGTAAGGATCTGTCGCGCTTCCTCCAGCAACCCATCTTCGCAGATGGAAGCGCCGATCTCCAATCCCTGAGCCTTCAAGAAGGTGTAGGCCATCCCGCCTCCGATCAGCATCCCATCTACCTGGTCCATCAGGTTCCCCAACAGCTTCAGCTTGTCTGAAACCTTCGCTCCCCCTGTGATCGCCAGGAAAGGTTTGGTTGGATTCTCCAGTGCTTTGCTGAGGTAATCCACTTCTTTCGCCATCAGAAAGCCGGCGCAAGAAGGGAGGAAATGAGCCACTCCTTCGGTGGAGGCGTGAGCTCGATGGGCCGTGCCGAATGCGTCGTCGACGTAAAGGTCGCCCAAACTGGCCAGCCATTTGGCGAACAACTGGTCATTGGCTTCCTCCTCGGGGTGGAAACGCAGGTTCTCCAAGAGCAACACCTCGCCTGGCGCCAGAGCTTCAACCGCTGCTTCAGCCACTTCTCCGACACAATCCGTGGCGTACATCACCGGACAGCCCAGCAGCTCGCCCAAACGGATGCCTATTGGGCGCATGCTGAGTTGCTCCACCACTTGACCATTCGGTCTGCCCAGGTGGGACATCAATATCACTTTTGCTCCGCCTTTGACCAACCACTGGATTGTAGGAAGCGTCGCACGAATGCGTCGGTCATCGCTGATCGCTCCGGTCTTCTTGTCCAGGGGAACATTGAAATCCACTCGCATGAGGACGCGCCGATCATGAACCTCAAAATCTTGAAGGCGACGAAGGGATGGCACCCTAAGTACCTACCTGCCGGGGGCTAATCTCTTTGCTGAACATGTAATGGGCCAAGTCTGCCACACGGACAGAATAGCCCCACTCGTTGTCATACCAGGCCACCACTTTCACCAGGTTGCCGACAACCATCGTGGAGAGCCCATCCACAATAGAGGAGAGTGGACTCCCCTTGTAATCCATGGAAACCAAAGGCTCTTCGTTATAACCCATGATCCCGGCCAAGGGACCATCGGCGGCGGCTTTCAAAGCGGCATTGACCTCTTCCTTGGTGGGGGTCTTCTCCAGTTGGGCGACCAAGTCGGTCAGTGAGACGGTCGGCGTGGGGATGCGGACCGAGAACCCGTTCATCTTCCCCTTCAGGGCTGGCAGCACAAGACTGATCGCCTTCGCTGCGCCGGTTGTAGTGGGAATGATGTTCATGGCGGCAGCCCGCGCCCGACGGAGGTCTTTGTGGGGAAGATCAAGGATTCGCTGGTCGTTGGTGTAACTATGGATGGTAGTCATCAAAGCGGCGACGATTCCGAAGTTCTCCAGCAGTACTTTTACGACCGGCGCCAGGCTGTTGGTGGTGCAGGAGGCGTTGGAGACGATAAAATGCCGCGCTGGGTCGTATTGCTCCTCGTTCACTCCCAAGACCACAGTTATGTCCTCGTTCTTGGCTGGAGCAGAAATGATCACGCGCTTGGCTCCGGCCTCCAGGTGCTTCCTCGCCTTCAATGCGTCAGTGAAAACGCCGGAGGATTCCACCACCAAATCCACGCCCAAATCCACCCAGGGAAGAAGCGCAGGATCCTTCTCGGCGAAAATCTTGAAATGCTTGGCATCGACCATGAATCCATCATCTGTAGCTTCCACCAGCATGGGGAAGCGGCCATAGTTGGAGTCATACTTCAACAGATGTGCCAACGTTGGTGGATCGGTGATGTCGTTGATGGCGACAACCTCTACTTCTTGGGGATACTTTTCCAAGAAAACCTTGAAAATCTGCCGCCCCACGCGGCCAAACCCATTGATCGCAACTTTCAGCATGTTGTTACACTCCTTTTTTGTTTGGCATCTTCCATTGATCTTTTCGCTTCCCGCGCAGCGGGATCCCTAAGCTCTCCCGGTATTTAGCCACAGTCCGGCGTGCTAGGCAAATGCCCCGACCCACCAAATATGTCGCTATCTGCTCATCAGAAAGGGGGCGCGACCTGTCCTCTTCGGTGACGATGCGGCGAATCTCCTCCTTGACGCGGCTCTCCGAGGTCGGCCCACTTTTCTGCGGCAGGCTTGCGGGGAGCAGCAGGCGCAAGGGGAAGACCCCTCGCGGGGTGTCGATATACTTGCCCTTCATGGCCCGCGATACGGTCGACTCGTGCACGCCGAGGGCAACGGAGGCCTCTTTCAAGGACAGTGGGCGAAGATAGTACCCTCCTTTGCGCAAGAAATCTTGCTGTCTTTCTACTAAATAAGCGGCCACCTTTTCTAGCGTCTCCTCCCTCTTCTCTAACGAACGCAGGATCCAGCGGGCGGAGGTTAATTTCTTGCGCAGGAAGGGGGAAGCTTCTGGGTCGGTCAACATGCGTTGGTACGAAGGAGACAAGCGCAAGCGAGGGATGAAGCCACCATTCACTTGAGCCCGCAGGCGCCCCTCCTCCTCTTTCACCACCAAGTCAGGGGTAATGAAAACAGGCGGGGTGTCAGCGAAGTTACATCCGGGGTAAGGCTCCAGCAAGCGGATTTGCTCCAGCGCTTCGATCAGTTCCGCGGTTCGACAACCCAGTGCCCGGGCGATACTTCGGCGTTTCTTCGGATCGTGGATCTCATCCAGGTACCCTTCTATCACCCGCTGGGTCAGGGTGTTAACAGCCCCCGGCAGGGTGTTATCGCTGCGCTCTCGCAACTGCAGCAACAAGCATTCTCGCAAGTCGCTGGCCGCCACTCCGGGTGGATCGAAGGACTGCACCAAAGCCAGGGCCGCACTGGCCTCGGCTGGATCGGTTCCCACGCTGGCTGCGATCTGGGCCAGATCGCCACGGAAGTAACCGCGCTCATCGAGGGAGCTAATGATCGCCTCACCCAACGCTCGTTCCCGCTCTCCTGATGCTGCCATCTGCAATTGGAAGCGCAGGTAAACAGCAAGAGTCTCCGGCCTGGCGCTTTCCCGGCTGTGATCTTCCTCATCATCCCCACTCTCCTCCCGCTCCTCTGCCACCAACTCTTCTTCACCCGTTTCCGGGGATTCCTCTGTCTCCTCCAATAGTGGGTTCTCTTCCAGTTGCTGGGTAAGAAAGGTCTGCAATTCCAGAGCATTCATCTCCAACATCCGGATAGCCTGTTGCTGCTGGAGCGACAGCCGTAGTTGCGGAACTTGGCGAAGATGGAGATTATGCTGTAATCCGGAGGGCACAGTCTACTTCCTGCGCTGGGAAAGCCACACTTGGCGCCAGACCGCCTTGGCAAGTTTATCCGGATCATGGCGCAGCGTTTTTCCCTCTGCTGTCAAATCAGCCAAAAGCGGGGTTACGCCCAAGGCTTGGATCCCTTCCAAGTTGAGCTGGACGGGGATGGCCAGTTCTTCGCGGTACCGGGCCAGGGTTTCGGAGGAGATCGGTGAGTTGCTGAGAAGGCAGTAGTCAACCACCTTCCCCCCGGCGTGGCGGAATAGCTGCACCAAATGCCCAGAAGCGTTGAAGCCGTCCGTTTCGCCGTGTTCAGTCATGACATTCATCACCAGAAGGCGAGGCGCTTTGGCTTCACGCAGTGCCTGCGCCAGGTTCGGCTGCAGCAGCGGGGGGATCAAACTGGTGAAGAGGGATCCCGGTCCGATCAGGATCAAATCCGCCTGGGCGATACGCGTTAAGACCTCCGGGGTTGGCTTGGTTGAGGCCGGCGCCAGACGAACCTGGGCGATCTGCTTACCCGCTTCACGGATGGCTGTTTCCCCCTCCAACTGGGAGCCATCGGTGAAAGTGGCTTGCAGTATGACGTTATCTAGGGTGAAGGGCAGGACCTGCCCGCTGACTCGAAGCACCTGCGAGGCGCCCAGGACAGCCTGGCCAAAATCGCCCGTGACCTTGCTGAGGGCAGCGATGAAAAGATTGCCAAAGTTGTGCCCCCCCAGGGAACTGTCCGGGGCGAAACGGTATTGGAAAAGATCCTCCATCAACGGTTCGGACTCAGATAGAGCTACCAGGCAGTTGCGCACATCGCCGGGCGGCAGAATCCCCAGCTCCTGGCGCAACCGCCCAGAGCTCCCGCCATCATCCGAGACGGTGACCACCGCTGTCAGCTCTACTGGCAACTTCTTCATCCCGCGCAGTAAGGTAGCGAGCCCAGTTCCCCCCCCTATCGCCACCACCTTCAGTTTCCTTCCCTTGACCCGTTTGGCGAAGACCATCTCAACCAGAGCCTCGGCATGCGCCGGAAGGATGGCTGTGACGACGGAGGCCACCAGTTGGCGGCCGCCATAGAGGATCAAGGCGAGAGCGGCGCCGAAGACAAGCAAAGCGAGAATTTCCCTCCAGGGTTCGTCCAGAGGAGCGAAGGGCAGATAGGCGAAGAGACCTTGGAAGAAGGTCTTAATGCGAACCAGGGTGAGCCAATCGGAGAAAAAGAGGACGATGGCCAAGACCAACAACGCCAGACCAACTAGAATCAACAGAATCCATCGCTTGACGTGCATCCCCGGGTACAGCCACTTCAGGTTGCTCCTGAGTGGAGTGAAGGATCTCCAACCTTTCTGGCTCTGATTGCTATTCACAATACCCAGAACTCTCCGGGAATGGACCTGACCTCACGGCCACCTCTCAGCGGACGAAAGCCCGGGAGAAGATCACCGAGAAAACCGAATAGACAAGGGAGGCAGCCAAGGCTGTCCAGAAATCTGCCATCTGGACACCTGCCTGGAGGATGACCCCCATCAACCAGAAAAGAAAACCGTTTAGTACGAAGGTAAATAGCCCCAACGTAAGAATGTTCAGCGGCAAGGTGAGAAGGAGTAGGACGGGGCGGATCAAGGTGTTCAGTACACCCAGCACAAAGGCAGCCAAAAGAGCCCACCAGAAAGTGTCAACCCGGATTCCCATCCCCACGGCCTGCAGGATGTAGACAGTGAAGAGGATGCCCAATGTATTGAGAATCA
>CAYXFH010000084.1:0-4777 GCA_964464245.1 uncultured bacterium | reverse complement strand
GGGTGGCGGAGGGCGAGGAGAAAGAGCTACTCGCTCAGTTGGAAGCCCTGGGGGTCCCTTGGCAAACAGTCGGGGAGGGTTTCCAGGTGCAGGCTGGGCCGGCCGCAATGACCCTGCTCGGCCCACCGCCCGAGGGGGCTGTCAACTGGAGCGCCAACGATCGTTCCCTGGTTGGGCAGTTTTCCTTCGGCCAGACCACCCTCCTGCTTACCGGCGACATTGATGCCGAGGGGCGTCAACATCTGGAACAGGAAGGTTTCGATCTCCATGCGACAGTACTCAAGGTTCCCCACCACGGCAGCGCCAGCGGCTTGGACAGCGCCTTCCTGGAAGCGGTGGATCCGGATTGGGCGGTGATCTCGGTGGGCGCTGAGAACTCCTACGGACACCCCTCCACTTCCCCCCTGGCCCTTCTTGAGGAACAAGGGGTGGTCACCTTCCTCACCTCTGTGAACGGCGACATTATTTTGGAAAGCGACGGCGCGACCGTTACAATTAGAAGCGAGTGATGAAAACAACCGATTATTTGGAAGCTACGCAGCAGATCGAGAAGGGGAAGGTCACCCCTCTCTATATCCTGCTGGGAGAAGGTTACTACCTCAAGGAACGTCTGCTGAAGGCGCTTTCCCAGTCCTTTCTCAAAGAGGAGGGCGAACTACGGCGTTGCGACCTCGCCCAGGGGGGCGCAGCCCTTTGGGAGGACGCCGGCAGCATTTGTCTCTTTGCCCGCCGCCGGGTGCTTTTTCTGAAAGGCTTTCGTTTCCTCAAGGCCAAAGAGAGGGAAGAGGCGCTGGCAGGGCTGCCTTCGGCCTGTCCTGATGACATCTTGGTCTTGGACGACCCCGAGTATTCCACCGAGGGCCACAAGACGCTGACCAAACGGGAGGGTTTTTTCGTGAAGGATCCGGCGCTTCATGAGGAGCGCTTGCGTGGCTTCGTGATGCGCTCCTTCGCGGCCCGTGGGCAGGAGATCGAAGCGGAGGCCGTCGAATACCTGCTGGCTCATAGCGAGCGCACTTTGGATTTTTTGCAGGGCGAGATCGAAAAGATCTCTCTCTTTTCTGACCCCGGTTCCCCCATCCGCCCTGCGCAGGTGGAAGAGTGCCTTTACCCGACCGAAGAAGGGGCAGCTTTTACCCTAGTCGACGCCATTGCCGCGGGACAACCACGGCAGGCTTTGGAGCAGTTGGCTACTCTGCTGGGACGCGACCGCTCGGGGGTGGGCAGCTTGCTCTTCCTGCTCTTCCGCCAGTTCCGTTTGCTGCTCCAGTTGTCCGAGATCGCCGACCCGAAGCGGGCCAACCCGGCAACCTTGGCGGCAAAGTGGGGCGTACATCCCTTTGCGGTCAAGAAAGCCCTCTCCGCTCGCCGTTCCTTCAGCGGCACGCAGGCGCTGGCCGCACTGGCCGAGTTGGCCGAGATCGACACGCGCATCAAGCGGGGCGGCGAGGAAGCAGCTTTCCTGTTGGAACGCTTCATTATCCATTTTGCCATCTAATCAAGCCCCCGGCAGGGTATCCCCCATAAAGCGGCGTCGTTCGATTGATCATAATCATTTCTCGCACATACTCTTGACAATATAGGATAGTTCCGGTGTAATTGGGGGGAACCTTTGAAAGGAGAATGAACATGGCTTTAGCGCGTGAAAAGATCCACGAGATTCGGATTAATCGGAGCCTTTCCCAAACCCAGTTGGCTGACATATTGGGGTATAACCCCTCCACCATCTCCCGTATTGAACAGGGGGTCTTGAAACCCTCCCTCCGCTTCCTTCAACGGATGGCCGATACATTTGGCCTCTCCATGCCTTACTTGCTGGATTCCAGCGAGCCCCTTTACCTGGATGAGGAGGGGAAGTTCGACCTAAATGTGGTGGAGCCGGGACTTCGCACCTTGGCTTTGGATGAGGAGTTGTGCAAAATGTTCGACATCACCACGGAGGAGATCGTGCGGCTGGCTGCAATCCGTTTTCGTACAGGAGTGGTCGACAAGCAAGAATTCCTTGGACTGCTCTTCTACCTTCGCAGCCTCGACAGTTGAAGTAAGGTGAGCGCCCTGGAGGGTGCGATCCTACGGACCTTGCGAGAGGCCGGCATCGAGAAGCCGCCGGTGGAGGCAGAGCGTGTGCTGCGTTTCCTCGACTGGATGACATCTGCTGGAGCAGCGACCAGCAGGTAAAGCAGGTTGCGCCGATTCGCAGCGAGAAAAAGGGCAAGTATCGCATTTTGGCGCCCACCAACTACCCAGCCGAGCGTTTGCCCTTTACCTTGGCGCACGAGTGTGTAGAGTACATCGCCTTGCGCGAAGGATTGAAACCAGAGCATTGGAAGATTAACCAGAGTGCCGCTGAGCTGCTTCTGCCAACGACTTGGGTTCGCCAGTGCATCAGTGATGAGGGGTTTGATTTGTTCGCTCTGCGGCGTCGCTTCTCCACCGCCTCCCTGGAGACTTGCGCCTTGAAGATGCTCGGTTTGGCCCCGTCCCCTTGCATCCTCACGGTGGCGGACCGCAAGTGGATGCGCCGCCGCTCCTACACGCGCAAGGGCCTGGAACGACCGATCAGCGATGTGGAAGAAGAAGCGCTAACGGAAGCCTTCAGCGGTATTGACATCGTCGAGCGGGTAGGAGGAGGCCTGCGTTGCCGCGCCTTCCCGGCGCCGGACACCCGCATGCAGTGTATAACCAAGGTCTTCCTCTTCGCCACCTTGCCGGCGCCATAAACGAGCTTGAGAGGATTCGCTGGCTTGAGGTTTTCGCCGTTTCTCATTTAGGTAAAAAAACAGGGGCTGCCGGGCGGCAACCCCTGCCATGGGGGAGGTGGGAAGACAGGCAATTTGCTTGTCAAGAAGTATCATAAGCAAGCCCCCCTGACTTGTCAAGAGGGGGAGGAGGAAATGTGATGAAAAATTTGGAGGACGCTCTGAAGCTTAGCCCATCACGGGTGGCAGCTTACGAGCAGTGTCCTCGGCTCTATTGGTATCGCTACGAACCGGATTCGCCCAAGGTAATACGCCCACCCAGCGCGGCTCTCTCCTTCGGTAATTCGTTGCACGCCGCCATGCGTTCGCTCTACCAGCAAGGGGGACCGGCCCATGTGCCGTCCGCTCACCTTCCCGCCATGCTCGCCGCCGTTTGGCGCAGCGAGGGGTATGCTCGACCCGAGGAGGAGCAGGCCGCCAAGCGCCGGGCCGTCGCCGCCCTGGTGAATTATCGGGAAAGGAACCGAAGTTACCCCACGCGTTCCCTCTATGTGGAGAGCCTTCTGGAGGCAGCGCTGGACGACGTCTCCTTGTTGGTGAGGCCGGATCGCGTGGACACTCTTTCCCCCGGGCTGCTGGCGGTGGAATACAAGACGGGGCGCAACGCCAAACTGGGCATCCACCAGATGGCCATCGCCTACCTGGTCCTGTGGAAGTTGCTGCGACGTCCCTCCGACCGGCCGATCCGCTTCCTGCTGGTCCACTTAGACTCCGGGCAGGAACAGGAGCAAGAACTGGCTGAAGAAAAAGCCTTCGAGCAGTTGGCTGTCTACAGCGCGCTCCGGCGCCGGATCCTGCAGCGGGAGTTCCTGGCCGCTCCTTCAGCCGGCGTCTGCGCTTTTTGCGAGGCAGGGAGGGTCTGCGTCTATTCCTTCAAGCCTTCATCCAGAGAAGATTAGAGTCTGTCGCTCAACTCTCCTCTTCCTTTTGTTACGCCACATTTTTGCCTTCTTTCCCCCGCCCTTTCCTCCCTTTGTCATTAAACACAATCTATGCCCCGCCCGTAACCACGAACGATGACCCACCCGAGGCGGGGAACTGATAGTCTGTCATCATCAGCTCATGGATGTCGATCCCTCGATCCCAATCCCGCAGAGCGCCAAGAGACAGGGGCGGATGCGAAAAGAAACGGCTTTTTCTCATATCGAGTGGGCAAGGCAGTCTGAAGGTAACAAGGTTCCTGGGATCATTCGCCTTCCTGGGTCTTCTTCCGGGAGCCGGCAGTGGAAGCGCAGGTTCGTGTAACAAGACCTCTGGGATCATCGCCTTTCCTGGGACCGCCGCACCCCAGTGCGGCATCAGCAGTGACAAGGGAGAAAACAACCACACAGAAGAGCAACCACTCCGAAGGCAGTACACCCGTGGTTATCTGCTCCACTTCGACACAGAACACCCTGCCGGGGGATTTCGTCGAACCTCTTGAGGGGGCTCTTTTTGGTGAAGATTGCATTGTCGTGGAAGAACGATACGGCGCAGTGGATCCATGAGAACAGGAGGCCATGGGCGCCGCGGTCCCAGGACCGACAATACTCCTTAGATCATCATCGCCTTGATGACAGGGAAACTGGACTAGACATGCTGCCGCAGGCTGGTAGGTTACCCACTTGAAAAGAAAAGGAACCTTTTTTCCCGAACTTTCGCCTGAATTGATTTCCTCGGTTCGATGAATCGTTTCGGTGAACAGACGAGTGGCTGTCCCCGTATCCATCTCTTCTCCCTTCCAACTCCACGACAGCGGAAGAACCCCTGCTCTTGCAGTTCTCAGCCACACGGTACAAGAAAGGCTGTTCTTGCCAGGGTCTCACCCTGCCGGGGTGGTCAACTTTCGATGATCACGGCGGTCAACTTTACGATGCGTGTTCACATGGCTCTTTTGTGGTTTGACAGGTCTAATATAGTGGCCTATATAGGTCATAATAAAATAGACATGGAGTTACCCTATGAAAACAGTACCTGTATCCAAACTAAAGGCTTCCCTCAGCAGTTACTTGGCCCTCGTCCAGGCAGGCGAGGAGATC
>CAYXFH010000083.1:0-6787 GCA_964464245.1 uncultured bacterium | reverse complement strand
CAAAGCCGGTGCAGTGCAGCGACGGTTATTTCTGGCGGCAAGGCGCCGTCACCCAGAAGCTTAGCCGCGATGAGATTCGGGATCTGTTCCGCAGTGAAGGGGTTATCCGTTTCGATGCCTCTCTCTGTCCGAAGTTTCGATATCCTCAGGACTTCGATCGGGAAAAATACAATGCCTGGCTTCGGCTGAGCGGCATCACCGGCCGTCCCAGCACTGAGGACGTCCTGGTCAACATCGAGGCCGCCGAGCGATCCGGCGCCAAGCTCCTTTTCCGCAATGCCGGAGTTCTCTTCTTCGCCAGGAACGTTCGACACTTCTTCAATCAAGCTTACATCACCTGTCTCCTGGCTAAGGGAATAGACAAGGTGCATATCCTGGACCGCAAGGATTTTGCTGGAGGCATCGTTTCGGACATCGAGGACAGCTTGCGTTTCATCGAGCGCAATACCCGCACGGCTTACCGGATCGAGAAGCTCCAGCGCCAGGAGATTCCGGAATATCCGATGGCTCCTTTGCGTGAAGCCATTACGAATGCCGTCATGCACCGCGACTGGTTCATTGAAGGCGCTAATGTTTTTGTCGAGATCTACACGGATCGAATCGAGGTTTCCAGTCCCGGCGGCTTGCCTAAAGGGATGCTGCTGGAGGATCTGGGTCAAAAAAGCGTGCGCCGCAACCCGCTGATCGCTGATCTACTTCACCGAATCGCCTACATTGAGAAGGCAGGTACGGGTATTCGGCGAATGCGCGAAGGAGCCAGGGATCAGGGTTACCCCGAACCTGAGTTTTCTGCCGGTAGTTTTTTCGACGCTGTGTTCCAGCCGCTCCCCCAATCTACTATCCAAGTCGCCTATGCATCCGGGACCAAGCAGGGACCAAGCAGGGACCAAGATGAAATACTGCGCACATGCTTGTCTGATAGTGGTATCAAAGAATTGATGGCAAATGTCGGACGAACCAACAGGACCAAGTTTAGGGATCAAGTGCTGAATCCGCTCATCGAAGCTAAGTTGATTGAAATGACTTTCCCCGACAAACCCCGCAGCCCAAAGCAGCGATACCGCACCACCCCGGCTGGTCGTACAGCCCTTGAGAATGTGAAAAGGGAACCGCACTCATGACTCCGAGCGGCTACAGCGAAGACGCCTTGATCGAGCAACCAGCCATCGTCTTGCTGGCAAAGATGGGCTGGGAGACGGTCAACGCCTATCGCGAGTTCGACCACGGCGCGAGCACGCTGGGCCGGGAGACAAAGTCTGAAGTGATCCTAATCGCTCGCCTGCGCCCGGCTTTGCAGCGGCTGAACCCGGACGTATCGCCCGAGGCCATCAATCAAGCTATCGAGGAACTGAGCCGTGACCTGCTATTGTCTCGGCACAACTCTTGCGAAGTGGATGTGTCGGAACTGGAAATCACCATTCCCCAGGAGGGTAAAGCATGAGTGAAACTGTATTCATTAAAGTTGATTACGACTTGGATTCACTTGTAAAGAAAATTAGTTTAGGTGAAATCGGCCTACCAGATATTCAGCGTCCTTTTGTCTGGAATAACGCCAAGGTTCGAGATTTGTTCGATTCCATGTACAAGGGCTATCCAGTTGGCTACCTGTTGTTTTGGGAGAACGGGTCAACCAACGTTTCCCGAACCATCGGTACCGATACAAAGCAGAAGTCGCCCCACTTGGTGATCGTCGATGGACAGCAACGCCTGACTTCCTTGTATGCAGTAATAAAAAACATCCCAGTTTTGCGGGAAAACTTTGAAAACGAACATATTCAGATTGCTTTCAATCCACTGGAAGATAGATTTGAAGTGGCTGATGCAGCTATCTGCCGTGACAAAGCCTTTATCCCGGATATTTCCTTGCTTTGGAATGACCAAACCGACCTATTTGAAGTGGTAGAAAACCATCTTGAAAAACTGAGCGCTTCCCGGAATGTTTCGGTGGAAGAGAGCAAGGCAATCAAAAAATCTATTAGCAAGCTTCAAGGACTGTTGAGTTTTCCATTCACTGCTCTAGAGCTGGCATCGGATATTAATGAAGAAGCGGTATCGGATGTGTTTGTGCGAATCAATAGCAAGGGTACACCGCTGAATCAGGCCGACTTCATATTAACCCTGATGTCGGTGTTCTGGGATGAAGGACGCGCTGCCTTGGAGAGATTCTGCCGTGAATGCCGTAAACCTTCGAAAGGCAATGCGTCACCATTTAATCATTTTATCGAGCCATCTCCAGATCAGTTGCTAAGAGTTGGTGTGGGTGTGGCATTTAAACGCGCCCAACTAAGGTACGTCTACTCGATATTACGCGGCAAGGATTTGGTAACTGGAGAATTTAGTGACGAGCGCCGAGAGCAGCAATTTGAACTGCTCAAGGATGCACAACATCGGGTATTGAACCTGCAGTATTGGCATGATTTTATGAACTGCATTCGTCAGGCCGGATTCCGTAGCGGGAAGATGATCAGCTCGCAAAACAATCTACTGTTTTCTTACATGCTCTATCTGATTGGCCGTACGGAATACAAGGTACCCGAATTCGACCTGCGTGGAGCTATCGCTCGCTGGTTCTTCATGTCTGCGGTAACTGGCCGCTTTACCGGTTCACCGGAATCAGCAATGGAGTTTGATCTGGCCAGGTTGCGTGATGTAAGCACAGCTGATGGCTTTGTAAAGGTGCTCAGTCAGATTTGTGAGATCACTCTTACCAATGATTTCTGGGCGGTCTCATTACCCAATGATCTAGCCACATCATCACCACGGAGTCCATCACTATTTGCATACTATGCGGCACTGGTGCTGCTGGATGCGCGGGCGCTATTTTCCAAGATAAAAGTAGCCGGTCTTCTGGACCCGTCTATACAAGCCAATCGCGCTGCTGTGGAGCGACATCATCTTTTCCCAAAAGGCTATTTAAGTAAGATAGGTATCTTGGGCACACGGGATACCAACCAGATTGCCAACTACGCTCTAGTTGAGTGGGGGGATAACACAGAAATATCCGACCAAGCACCGGCGAATTATCTACCAGAAATAATGACGCGTTTCGGACTGGTAGAACTGGAGCGAATGTATCGGTTGCACGCTTTGCCACAAAACTGGGAGCATCTAGAATACCGGGAGTTTCTGGAGGAACGTCGCGAGCTAATGGCGCAGGTAATTGCCGATGGCTACGAAACTCTTACGACGGGGGCGATCAAGGAGGATTTCGCTGAATTTGATCTATCAAAAATGGTAATGAACGGCGAGTCCGAAGCAGTAGAGTTCAAGTCCACTTTGCGTGTGAATCTGCATACCGGTAATAAAGATCCTCGCATGGAACTTGCCGTACTCAAGACGCTGGCCGGATTTCTGAACACAAACGGTGGCATGCTGGTTGTAGGTGTTTCCGATGATGGCAATCCAATCGGAATCCAAGTGGATGAATTTGAAAGTGAAGATAAGATGGCTTTACATTTGGTGAATATCATCGGTGCCCGCCTGGGGACGCATGCCATGACCAATGTGCATGTTCGTTTTGATGACCATGACGACTGCCGCGTGATGGTGGCGAAATGCCAAAAATCACCCGCAGCAGTGTTCCTAAAGGATGGTGAAATGGAGCGCTTTTATGTTCGAACCGGGCCATCTACAACTGAACTCAGTGCCAGTCAGACGCAGGAATACATTAAGCACAGGTTTCGTTAATGTCATTTGCTGACTGTAGCAAGAACACCCTGGAAGATATGGACACGGAAGGGCTAGGCTTCCGGGTGACTTCCGGGTTGTGTGCCGGGTTCCGGGAGTGCAATGAACGCTGCCCGCAGACCTTCCATTTGGCTATCCGATATCGGGAGCGGGTAGGTTTGAATACTCCCAAGAAGACGAGTCTTGAATAGTGCCATGAGAGTCTATGGCCTGGATTTCACGAGCGCGCCTTCAGCAAGGTCATCCAAGGCAAAAAGCCTGAAGAAACTGCTGCTCGCTGTCTGTTCTTTGAAGAATAGTCTACTAGAAGTCGAGAACTTTGAGCTTCTCAATGGATCCTGGCGCGGCGATTTCTCTACATTCGAAGCATGGCTGCGCACAGAAGGGGAATGGATTGCCGGTTTGGATTTCCCATTCGGGCAGCCGGCCCAGCTCATTGACGATCTCAACTGGCCGAAAGAGTGGGCTGACTATGTAGGTTGTGTGGAGGAATTGGGAAAGAAGGGTTTCGAGCAAGTCTTGGAAGGATACAAGGAACTGAAACCCAAGGGACATAAGGAGTTGCGCAGGGAAACTGATCATAGGGCTGGATCGGTTAGCCCAATGAAACTATATGGTGTTCCTGTTGGAAAAATGTTCTTCCAGGGAGCGACGCGCCTGTGTCGGTCGGACCTTTCCATCCACCCGGTACGTCTTGTTGCGTCCGAAAATCGGCATGTTATTGAAGCGTATCCGAAACTGGTGGCACGAAGTTGCATCGGTAACAAGCCCTACAAGAGCGACAACCCCAAAACGGATAGTGCCTCTATGACTCAACAACGCCAACAGATCGTAGATACGATCTCCGCAATCGACGGCAACAACTCCGCTTTCTTGAGCACCTACAAAATTAGAGTGCAGATGCCCCCAGAGCTTAAAAGCGAGTGCACCAACGACCAGTCCGGTGATTTTCTTGATTCTGTGCTGTGCGCGATCCAGGCGGCATGGAGCTATTCCTGGAAGGATCGCAATTACTGTATTCCGGCAAACGCCAACATTCTTGAAGGATGGATCTGCGACCCGCAGACTCTTAAGGGAACTGGCCAGTGACTCCCAGCGGCTACAGCGAAGACGCCCTGATCGAGCAGCCGGCCATCGCCTTGCTGGCCAAGTTAGGCTGGGAGACGGTCAACGCTTATCACGAGTTCGATCGTGGCGCCAGCACACTTGGCCGCGAGACCAAAGCTGAGGTGATTCTGACCGCTCGCCTGCGCCCGGCTTTACAGCGGCTGAACCCGGACGCGCCGCCTGAAGCCATCAATCAAGCTATTGAGGAGTTGATCCGCGACCGCTCACGCATGAGCGCTGCGGCTGCTAACCGTGAGATTTACCACCTGCTGAAGAACGGCGTGCGCGTACCCGTGCCCGATCACGAAGGCGACGGGGAGACGGTGGAAGTGATGCGGGTGATTGATTGGGATCGCCCGGCCAACAACGACTTCCTGTTCTGCTCACAATTCTGGGTCACTGGGGAGATGCATACCCGTCGCGCCGACATGGTGGGCTTCGTCAATGGTCTGCCCCTGGTCCTGATCGAATTGAAGGCCGCCCATTGCCGTCTGGAGACAGCCTTCTCTGGTAATTTGCGCGACTACAAGGACACGGTGCCCCAACTTTTCTGGCCCAACGCCCTGATCATCGTTTCCAATGGCAGTCAGAGCCGAATAGGCAGCATCACTGCCGGCTGGGAACACTTCGCCGAGTGGAAGAAGGTAGACAGCGAGGACGAGACGGGCCGGATCTCGCTGCAGACCATGCTGCGCGTCTGCGAACCGAAGCGGTTATTGGATCTGGTGGAGAACTTCACCTTGTTCCAGGAAGGTTCCGGCGGGTGGATCAAGCTGATAGCCATGAACCACCAGTACCTGGGTGTCAATAATGCGCTGGAAGCCCTGGCCAACATCCGTCAGCGGGAGGGCAAGCTGGGCGTCTTCTGGCACACACAAGGCAGCGGGAAGAGCGTTTCGATGATGTTCTTCGCCCAAAAGGTGCTTCGCAAGGCGCCGGGCAACTGGACTTTTGTAGTAGTCACCGACCGGCAGGAGCTGGACGGGCAGATCTACAAGAACTTCGCCTCGGCAGGAGTGGTGACTGAAAGCCATGCCCAGGCTGAAAGCAGCAAGCACCTGCGGCAGTTGCTCAGCGAGGATCACCGCTATGTCTTCACACTGATCCACAAGTTCCGTACCGAACAGGGGGAGATTCACCCGGTGCTCTCCCAGCGGCGGGATATCGTCGTTATCACAGATGAAGCCCATCGCAGCCAGTACGACACCTTGGCGCTGAACATGCGCACGGCTCTGCCTAACGCCGCTTTTCTGGCTTTTACCGGTACGCCGTTGATCGTAGGCGAGGAGAAGACCCGCCAGGTCTTCGGCGATTACATCAGCGTCTATGATTTTCAGCAATCGGTGGTCGACGGCGCCACAGTGCCGCTCTATTACGAGAATCGCATCCCTGAACTGCAATTGGTCAACGAGAACCTCAATGAAGACATGGGGCGGCTGCTGGAAGAGGCGGAGTTGGACGAAGCGCAGGAAACGAGGTTGGAGCGGGAGTTCGCCCGCGAGTACCACTTGATCACGCGCGATGAGCGGTTGGAGGCGGTGGCCAAAGACCTGGTGGAGCATTTCACCGGGCGAGGCTTTCAAGGCAAGGGCATGGTGGTCTGCATCGACAAAGCCACGGCCATCCGCATGTACGACAAGGTGAAGAAGCATTGGGGGGAAAAGATTGGAATGTTACAGGAGGAACGGAATGCCCAGAAATGCCGCACTGGGGTGCGGCGGTCCCAGGAAGAAGACAAAACGCAGGATTGCCGCACTGGGGTGCGGCGGTCCCAGGAAGAAGACGAGTCCTAGGATTGCTGCACTGGGGTGCGGCGGTCTCAGGAAGAAGGAGATGCGCAGGATTGTCGGCGCTTCCGGGAAGAGATTGAAGTGCAGATCGCCCGGTTGAAAGCGATCGACATGGTGGTGGTCTTATTCCAGGGGCAAAACGAGTCCGACGATATGAAGGAGAAGGGGTTGTGCATTCACTCGCAATGGAAGAGACAGAAATG
>CAYXFH010000082.1:0-4836 GCA_964464245.1 uncultured bacterium | reverse complement strand
CGCCTCGCGCAGGGTCAAGTTGAAGAGCAAGCTGAAGATGGAGAAGCCGACGCCGATCAGAAAACCGCCCAGAAGGAACCAGCGGGCGTTGGCCTGAAAACGCCGGATTTGCCATACGTATTCCTGGAGTCCTTGCACGATGGTCACCATGGTCTCATTCAAGCCTTACAGATTAGGAGGTCCATTAGAGAAAGGCAAACCGGCGGAGGGCTCAAGGCTTCGGTGAACGAACGCTTTGTGGATACTTACAGGCAACCTATCCACTAACCCATGGCAGCAGGGTTGACATTTCCCGCGCGAGGCGCAAGCATGCCGATCATGAGCAAAACGACCGCACGGATTTATTTAGTGCGACACGGGAGCACGGCTTGGAACGAGATCGTCCGCTTTCGTGGCGTCACGGATATTCCCCTCAGCGAGAAAGGGCGGAACCAAGCCCTCGCCCTGGGGCGATGGTTTGCCGGCATTCCCCTTTCCGCCATCTTCAGCAGCCCGCTGATCCGTGCTCAGGAGACGGCCAGGGCCATTGCCGAGCAGCGCCATCTTCCGATAATGCTGCGCGATGGCTTGCGCAGTGTGAACTACGGCAGTTGGGAAGGGCAGTCCGAGGCTGAGGTGGAGCAGCAAGACCCGGAAGCCTTCCAGCTTTACCTGGAAGGGATCGAGTGCTTTCGCTTTCCCCAGGGAGAGACTCTCGACGATCTACGGAAAAGAGCAGTCCTGGTCCTGGAGGAGGCAATCCGGAATTACCCGGGGGAGCGCATCGTCCTGGTCAGGTGGCGACGAGAGTTCTCCTCTGCGCCGTTCTCGGCGTAGACAATTCCCTTTATTGGCGTTTGGGTCAAGATCCCGGCTGTATCAACCTGGTGGAGTGGGAAGAAGGCGCTTATCGGCTGCAAGCGATGAACTGGATCCCGCAAGAGAGTCTCTGAAAACCATTACCCGGTTGGGAAAGGGGCGAGGGGCGCCCTGTTGGTCAGGGATTCTCCACTGTGAACGAGCCGCTGGAGAGCAGTTCCCCATCGGCAAAGAGCTCTACCTGGTAGGTTCCAGAGATCAAGTAATCAAAGGCTTCAGAAATCGGGAAGCGGACGAACCAAATGGCGCTTCCGCTCTCTCTTAAGCTCCACTCATAGGCTCGTTCCAGCAGGAACTTCTCGTTCCAATCGAGGTACACCTTTTGTACGATCTTGGTTCCGGGAGGGACCGCCTCGTAGCTGAAGGAGAAGAAGACCGCCGGGGTGTAGGCCGGAAAGACGCTGGTGGGAGTGAGGACCGGCTCTCCCTGGGAATCTGCCGTTTTATAGCCAAAGAAGAGAGGGGAAAAACGGGCGCCGCTTAGGGGCGCGGCCGTACCGAGGAACTCCAGGGAGACGTAGGCTTCCTTCACCCGTTTCAAGATGGGGTCGATTCCATCCACCGGGGTGATTGATTTCATCTGCTCCATGAGGAAGATGAGCTTACGGAAGATATAGGAGTCTGAGTAGAGGCGGTTCGAGGCGGCGTGTTGGATGGCATCCCCGGTGGCCTGGAGAGCTTCCTCCGGCTTTCCCCAGAACAGGTCGTTGACGGCCATGTCCAGGCCGATTAGCAGTTTCTGCTGGGGAGCGAGGGCTGCGGCGCGCTGGAAGGAACGCTGAGCTCCGGCATGATCTCCGGCATAGAGCTGAGCTACGCCGAGGCTGAGATGGCTGTCGAAATCTTCCTGACCCTGTTGGATGGCCATCTGCAGGTCAGGAATGGCTCGCTGGAAATCCGCCTGTGCGGCTTGCAAGTCCCGCCGGCCGAAGACCTCGGATTGGCCGAGGGACGACCAGCTTTTTCCGCGCAACGAATAGGCCGAGGGAAAGTCCGAGGAGAGGGCGATGGCTTGGTCCAACTGCTGGATGGCCTCCTCGGCATTTGGACGAATCGCCTCATAGTTGTTGACCTGGTAATCGAGAGCAGACTGAGCATAGCTTCCCATGGCTTGGCTATACATTCGAAGAGCCTCCGTTGTGGGGAGGCTGAAGGGCGCCAACAAGTTAATCAATGCATAGACGACGACAGCCAGCGCTAAGAACAGCCCGACCAGTGAGAAGACGTAGCGCATGCGGGTTGTGATGGTCAAGGAGAGAGTGAGCAAGAAGAGGACCACCGCCAGGATGGTGATCCCTGTCAAGTAGGCGCTGCTCTTATTGCTCCAAACGGTAGCCACCCGCTTGGCCAGACGCTGTTGTTCCCCAATGAGAGCTTGGGGAATCACATACCCCTGGAGATAGATTTGGATCAAAGTATGGGAAGGGGTGATGGCGCTTGCCGTTTGAAGTTCTTGGTTCAGTGTGGGGGAGCGGGAGACGTTCAGTTGTAGAAGACGCTGCCAGGCCTCCAGGACGGGGATCCCTTGGGCGTCCTGATAATCAATCTGCAATAGAACGTCGACCTGCGCCATCCAGTTGATCTCCTCCTGGGTGGTCATCTGCCGGCGGGCGCGGGTGATCTCCTGCAGAGCGTTCATCTCCTGGGGCAGGCTCTGGATGGCCAGGATCCGGCTGTCCCGGTTGGCGATAGAGGCATTCATCCCCGCTTCGGTGTTGAGGTAAGCCAGCAGGGCCCCGAGGAAAGTGATCCCGGCGATGACGATGGTAAAAATCACCTTGAAACGTTTATCGTCCATCTCTGCTTAGGCCATCCACAGGGCGAAAAGAGATAGACCGGCAACGTATAGGCAGACTCCCCCCATCGCCCACAGCAGGCGGCGGCTCTCTGCGTTAAAGCCAATGATAAAGAGAAAGATGGCGGCGGTGAAGAAGAGATTCAGTGAGACCAAGCGCAAGGTGAGAGCCCGCACGTCTTGGGATTGGACTAACGAGGACTCCCAGTCGAGGTTCTTCTGGCTGGCGGCTTCTGCCAGACGGGCGCGCTGGTACTCCTCAGCCTGGAAGGTGTCCACCGTCTCTCCGCGCAGGAGGAAATCCTGCTCGATGTTTTGCTGGTTGTAGCTAGCCCGGTTCAATTCCCGCAGCCGTTCGTCCCACAGGATCGTGGCCAGGTCCGTCGGGCTTTCTGTCGCTTGTTCGCCAAGAAGTTCTGCCGTCTTCAAGCGCTGGAAATACTGATCGTAATAGAAGAGATTGGCGGTGAGGTCGGTGGCGATGGTAATTCGCGTACTGGCAGCGTCCAAAGCCGCCTGCGTAGCAGTGCCGTCCAAATTGCCGGCCCTGCTGTTGACCTGCGCGGCAGTCCAACTGACCAAGGCGGCAGTGACCGCCGCCAGAGCGATCAGGATGCTTACCACCGTTCTGAAGGTTCCCTTGCTTTTCTGGTCCACCCTTGCTGCCGCACCACCCTTCCTTCGATTGTTCCTCTCTATCCTACTCGCTTTCTCACCTTTTCACTTCGCTCGAAGGCAGAAATCCAAGCGCAGATTCTATAGAGAAGGAGGGTGGCGAACGGCTTGTTCCTGCATACGCCGGCTTAGCCGGTTGGCCTGCTGGATGATTTGCTCTTCCGGCAAACCGACCAGCCGCCCGTCGCGCACCACCACCCGGCCATTGACGACAGTAGCCTTGACCAAGTGGTTGTCCCCGCAGTAGACCAGAGCAGCCAACGGGTCAGAAAGAGCGCCGGCATAACCCATTTGAAAGAGATCGATCAAGGCCAGATCCGCTGCCTTGCCGACCTCCAGGCTTCCGATCTCCGGGAAGCCGAGCACAGCGCCACCACCGGCGGTAGCCAACCGCAAGGCTTGCTCAGCGCTCATCGAAGAGACTCCATGGGTCAGCTTGTGTACGAGCAGGCAATTGCGGACCTCTCCCAGCATGTCCGAGGAGTCATTGGAGGCGCTTCCGTCCACCGCCAGCCCCACATCGATCCCCAATTCGCGCATCCGTGGAACCGGCGCCACGCCGGAACCCAGGCGCATGTTGGAGGTGGGGCAGTGGGCCACCTTGCTGCCGGCATCAGCCATGCGCTGCAGTTCTTCCTCATTCAGATAGATGCAATGAGCGAACCACACATCCGGTCCGCTCCAGCCGGTCTCCTCCAGATAGGCCAGGGGACGGCGACCGGCACGCTCCAAACAGAAGCGCTCCTCATCCCTGGTCTCCGCCAGGTGTGTGTGCAGGCGAACTCCATGCCGGCGCGCCATCTCCGCGCTCTTCTCCAACAAGCTTCTGGAGACGGAGAAAGGCGAACAGGGGGCCAGGGCGATACGCAGCATGGAGTAGGGGGCTGGGTCATGGTACGTATCAATCAGGCGCTGGCAATCGGCCAGGATCGTCTCTTCATCCTGAACCACGTCGTCGGGGGGCAGACCTCCATCGCTTTCCCCCAGCGACATGCTGCCGCGGCAGGGCATGAACCGGATCCCCAACGCCCGGGCGGCTTCGATCTCAGCGTCGATCAAATGAGGATCAGTCCCTTTTGGGAAGACGTAAAACTGGTCTGTCGTGGTGGTACAGCCGGTGAGGAGCAACTCGCCGATCCCAAGGGCCGCGCTCCAGTAGACGACCTCAGGATCGAGGAAGCGCCAGACCTGGTAGAGATGGCGCAGCCAGGGGAAAAGTTCAACATCCTGGACAGCGGGAAGGTTGCGTTGGTAGGTCTGATAGAGGTGGTGGTGCGTGTTGACCAAGCCGGGAAAGACCAAACAGCCACTGGCATCGAGCACTTCGTCGGCTGGAAAGCAGACTTGCCCGCCGACTTGAACCAGTTGATTCCCTTCGATCAACAGATCTCCGCTGGTGCGGTGGCCGGCTTGGTCAAGGGTCAGGATCATTGAGGCGTTGCGGATCAGCAATGTTCCCATTCAAGTTCCTCTCTTCGATTCGTTCGAGGGCAGCTTCTTGGCGCGGG
>CAYXFH010000081.1:0-12718 GCA_964464245.1 uncultured bacterium | reverse complement strand
GCCCGGCGTCCCCCTCGTCCCCAAAGACCCCACCCTGCTCTTCACCTCCGCTGGGATGGTGCCGATGAAAGCGTACTTCCTCGGCCAGGAGGAACCCCCCGCCCGGCGCATGGTGACGATCCAAAAATGCTTCCGCACCACTGATATCGACATCGTTGGGCGCACCCCGCGCCACCTCACCTTCCTGGAGATGCTGGGGAACTTTTCGGTAGGAGACTATTTCAAAGAGGAGGCCATCGCCTTCGGCTGGGAGTTCCTGACTCGAACATTGGGCCTTCCCGCTGACCGCCTGTGGGTGACCGTTTTTCGCGATGACGACGAAGCTGAGCGCATCTGGGCGGAAAAAATCGGTTTCCCGCGCTCGCGCCTGGTTCGCTTGGGAGAGGCCGACAATTTCTGGGGCCCGGTGGGGACCACCGGGGTGGGACCTTGTGGACCCTGCTCGGAGATTTATTTCGATTTAGGTCCATCCTTGGGAGCGGACGCTCGACCAGGAGAAGAGACCGATCGCCTGATGGAGGTCTGGAACCTGGTCTTCATGGAATTCAATAAAGAAGCGGACGGTCGCCTCGTTCCACTAGCCCAGAAGAACATCGACACCGGAATGGGCCTGGAACGTTTGGCCTTGGTCAGCCAGGGAGTCACCTCGATCTTCGACTCGGACCTCTTCCTCCCCTTGACTGAAGCGATCCTCGCTCAAGCTGACGGAGCGGAAAAGGCGACTGCGCAGCATCGCACGCTGGCCTTGCGCGTGATCGCCGACCACCTTCGGGCGATGACCTTCCTGATCGCCGACGGGGTGGTTCCAACCAACGAGGGGCGGGGCTACGTGTTGCGTCGCGTGATCCGCCGGGCCTACCGTTTCGGTCGTTGGCTGGGTTTGACCGATCCTTTCCTCAACAAGCTGGTCCCAACAGTTCAAGCCTGCATGGGGGCTGCTTACCCGGAGCTGATGGAACGGGGCGAGTACATCCGGCGCATCGTCCAGATGGAGGAAGAACGCTTCCTCAGCACCCTGGAGGGCGGGTTGGAAACGCTGGAGAGTCTCCTGTCGACCTTGCGCCGTGAAGGAAGTGCGCAAATCCCCGGACCTACAGCTTTCCGCCTCTATGACACCTACGGTTTCCCTTTGGAACTGACTGAGGAGATCGCTGCGGAAGCTGGTTTTTCAGTGGATCGTGGCGGTTTCGAGGTTGAGATGAATAGTCAGCGCGAGCGAGCGCGCGCGGCCATGAAAAGAATGGGAATGGAAGCGTCCCCTTATGCCGGCCTGCAGGAGGAGAAGGGAACTGCGACCTTCATCGGCTATGACGCTACAGAGGGGGAAAGCGTTGTCCTGGCACTGTTTCAAGTGGGGCAGGAAGTATCAGCCTTGAGCGCTGATCAAGAGGGGGAGGTCTTCTTAGCCTTGACTCCCTTCTACCCTGAAAAGGGCGGCCAGGTGGGCGATCACGGCAAGATCGCCTGGCAGGGAGGAGAAGCGACGGTGCTGGATGCCCAAGCTCCGCTGGAGGGGATCACCCTCCACCATGTGCGGGTTCGGGAAGGGACCCTCTCTGCGGGTAGTCCCGTACATGCGGAAGTGGATCCGCTCCGGCGATCAGCCATCGCCCGTGCCCACACCGCCACCCATCTGCTGCACCAGGCCTTGCGCGAGATGCTGGGCCAGGAGACAGCTCAAGCCGGGTCGCTGGTAGAGCCTGACCGTCTGCGCTTCGACTTTAACTATTTCCGCGGGTTGGAAGACGAGGAATTGGATCGCCTGGAGCAGCGCGTCAACGAGCTGGTCCGCCGGGATGAACCCGTCTCCACCCGCGAGATGTCTTTGGATGAGGCCAAGCGCTCCGGCGTGATCGCTCTCTTCGGGGAGAAGTACGGCGAGCGCGTTCGCGTCGTCCAGGCCGGACAGTCACGCGAGCTATGCGCCGGCACTCACGCCGAGCGAACCGGCCAAGTCGGCGCCTTCGTCATCACAGTGGAGACAGGAGTGGGCTCTAACCTTCGGCGAATCGACGCCCTTTGCGGAGGCGCAGCCATTGCTTCTTCCCAGCGGCAGCGCAGCCTGGTGAGGGAGGCGGCAGCCTTGCTGCACACGCCAACCCAGGCTCTGGTGGAGAAACTGCAGAAACTGCTGGAGGAAAGGGAAGAAGAGCGGAAACAAACGCTGGCTCTGCGAAATCGCTTCCTGCGGCAGTTAGGAGCGACACTAGCCAAGGATCGCCGAGAGGAACCGATCCCCCATCTGGTGGCCCGCGCAGACGGGCTGGACATCGAAGCGCTGACGCTTCTCTCGGATTCGTTGCTAGAGACGATGGGGAGCGGCTTGGTGGTCCTCGGCTCGCTCCTCGAAGGTAAACCGTTGCTCTTGGTCCGCGTCAGTTCGGATCTGATCGCCTCCGGACTGCATGCCGGCCAATTGGCTCGTCAGCTTGGGCAATTGCTGGAGGGCTCCGGCGGCGGCAGGCCGGAGATGGGGCGGGCAGGAGGAAAAGCGGGGTCCCCCCTCGGCGCCGCCTTGGAGAAAGCGCGGGAGCTGGTTGCGGCGCGTCCTCGCCCTTGATGTGGGTTCCATCCATATCGGATTGGCCCTCTCTGACCCACTTGGCCTTACTGCCCAGCCCTTGCCCACTTGGATCCGTCACAACCTGGAGGCGGACCTCGCCGGCTTGCTTCGATTGATTAGAGAACGCGGTGTGAAGGAAGTCGTCGTCGGCCTCCCCATCAATCTGAAGGGGATCGAAACGCCGCAGACGGAGAAAGTCCGCCGCTTCACCGAGGCGCTGCAAACTCGTCTGGCCTTTCCCATCCGCTACTGGGATGAACGTCTCACCACCACTCAAGCCTTGCGTACCTTGAGACACGCCAAGCGGCGACCTTCACGCGAAAAAGGGCTGGTCGACCAGGTGGCGGCGGTCTACATCCTGCAAGCCTACCTCGATTCCCACAAGGACAGCCCTGGTGTTTGAAGAAGAAGAATTGGAACACATGACCGTCACCAAGTTTGACGAGCTGAGCGGTTTTCTGCATGAATATCGCTATGCTGGCCGCTTCGACTTCGAGGAAGCGGAATACGCTGTCTTTTACCCGGAAAAGGAGGACTACCTCCCACCGGTAGTGCTGCGCATCGAAGGGCGGCGTTTCTTCGACATCGTCAACCTGGAGGAGGAACAACGCCTTTTCCAAATCGTAGAGGAGCTGGAGGAAAGCGAGGACCAGGAACAGGAGAATGAGACCAGACAGTAGGCTGTGGGGAGTCCTCCTGCCGGCCCTGCTGGTTCTTTTCCTGCTCGTCTACCCCTTTCTTCTCGACCCCCGCGTCTACGCGGCGGCTTTGGGGGTCGGTTCAAACGCCCCCATCTCGATGCTGGATTTCTTCTATGGCCCTCGCGCCCAATTCCTCCTGGCCTTCGTCTGCCTCTTCCTGATCCTCTGGTCAGGCCGAGCCTGGCAACTGGGCAGCTATAGCCACCGCAACCGGGGGATGGATGGCGCAATGGTTGCTCTCCTGGTCGTCTGGTTCCTCTCCGCGATTTGGGCAGGGGACAGCACAGCCTTCTGGGGGGAGGCGCGACGAGGGGAAGGCTTTTTCACCCTCTTCTCCTACCTGGCCCTCTTTCTCTTTGCCCAAGATTTCCTGGGTGAGGCAGTTTGGCGCCGCCGCGCCCTCCTTGCCCTCCTCCTTGGCGGGGCTCTGGTCTCTCTCTATGCCCTCCTTCAAGCAGCCGGGCTGGAGATTCTCCCCCGCGACTCCATCCGGATGGGATGGGACCGCACCTTTGCCACCATTGGCAATCCCATCTTCCTGGGATCCTATCTCTTGCTCCTCCTCCCCCTGCCTCTCTATTTCTTTCCCGGTTGCAGCCGGTGGGGAAAAGCGCTGATTTTCGCCCTGGTTATGCTCTTCTTCACTGCCATTCTCCTGACCAGTTCGCGTGGGGCCTGGTTGGGCCTGGTCGTCCTGGTCCTGGTTTTCCTCTTTGGGGAGCGCAACCGCCACTTGCGGCGTCTGGCCCTGGGAACCATGTTGGCGCTCTTCCTGGTTCTGGTTCTCTTCGCCAGTTTCGCCGGGACTACTTTCTTGGACCGCTTTGCCGCCGCCTTCTCCGATTCCACTTCCAACAGCATGGTGCAGCGTCTCTATACGTGGCGAACCGCTTGGCCCACCATCTTCCAGCAGCCGATCCTGGGCTGGGGGCCGGACCGCTTCGGAGAGGCCTTCCCCCAGAACACGCCGGAGGGGGAAGAGGTCTTCGGCGGATTGGTCTACGTCGACAAAGCGCACATGGATGTACTCCAAGTGGCCGTGACCACCGGACTGGCAGGGCTTCTCCTCTATCTGCTCTTCCTTGGCCGCTTCCTACAGCTCGCCCTCCGGCGACGGAAGGAGGATGTTCTGGCTCGCTATACGCTGCCTGGTCTGATTGGGTACTGGGTCTCCCTCCAGCTCTCCTTCTCGACCGTCAGCGTGGCCCCCTTCTTCTGGGTTATAATGGGTCTGACTTTGGCCCGGCCAAACGATTGGTCTGAAGATCACAAGGAGATACTAACTTGATAGCCCCCGGCAGCTTGAACATCTGCGGCAGCTTGATAGCCTGCGGCAGCTTGATAGCCTGCGGCAGCTTGATAGCCTGCGGCAGCATGCTATGAATACAGCGCGACGTCGCAGGCGCCGGCAAACCCACCGCTTCTCGGTTCTATACTTCCTCCTTCCCCTTCTGATGATCGGGGCCATGGTGGGCGGCTGGGCGCTGTGGGCGCCGCGCCCCCTTCCGCCACGAGAAGTGGTCCTGACCCTGACGGCGGACCAGACCATCGACCAGATTGCCGCTCGCCTCTTCCAAGAGAAGCTTGTTTCCAGCGAGCAAATCTTCCGTCAGGAAGCCCGCCTCCAACACCTGGACACTTTCTTCGAGGGCGGCGAGTACCTCCTTTCCAACCGTTCTTCCCTCGCCCAGATGGTCAGCCAGTTGAAGGAACACCAGGTGTTGCGCTACAAGTTCACCCTGCCGGAGGGCTCTACTCTCCGTCAGATGGCTGAACGCTTCAGCGCGGCGCCGTTGGAATCGACCGCCAAGACCAGTTCTCCCACCTCCTTCGCCGGGAAAGAGCTCTTCCTGGCGTTGACCCTGGAGGGAAAGGAGACTTTCGCGCAAGCAAGCCAATCCGAGCAAGCGCCGATCTGGAGCGCCTGGCTCTTGGACAATCCCACCATCAGCTTGGAAGGCTACCTTTTCCCGGGAACCTACACGCTGGAACGGATCGATGAAAAAACACTGGTGACGACCCTCTTGGACGTCATGGCCGAAGGCATCCCCCAAGCCTGGCTAGACCAAGCCCAGACGTTGGGTTGGACCTTTCACCAGGTCCTCACCCTGGCCTCGATGATCGAGAAGGAGGCACAGGTGGACAGTGAGCGAGCTGTCATCTCCTCTGTCTTCCACAATCGGCTCCAGGAGGAGATGCTGCTGCAGTGCGATCCAACGGTCGAATACGCCATTGACAGCTATCACTTCCCGCTGACCGCCGAAGAGCTGGCCATCGATTCCCCCTACAACACCTACCTTTATCCTGGCCTGCCCGTGGGCCCGATCTGCAACCCCGGCCTGGCTTCCATCGAGGCGGCCCTTTTTCCCGCCCAAACAGAGCTTTATTACTTCGTCGCTAAAGAGGACGGTTACCACCTCTTCGCCAGTACCTACGCGGAGCATCTGGCCAACATCGAAGAAATTTGGGGATCCCCATGAGTGGGCCGATTCTGATCGGAGTGGCCGGCGGCTCTGGCTCCGGCAAGACCACTCTGGCCGAGCGCATCCGCCAACACCTGCTCCCCTCCGTGGTGATCTTGTTGGAGGAAGACTCCTACTATCGAAACTTTCCCAACACCACCTTGGAGGAGCGGCGCACCTTCAACTACGACCACCCCGAGGCCTTCGACCATGATCTCCTCCACACCCACCTGCAAGCGCTGCTGCGTGGCGAGGCGATCGAAAAGCCGACCTACTCCTTCATCAGCTACGAGCGCCTGCCCGATACGGTCCACCTGGAGCCCACCCCGGTGATCCTTTTGGAAGGGATCTTGATCTTAGTTGATCACCGGCTGCGTGACTTGATGGGGATCAAGGTCTTCGTCGACAATGACCCCGATGTGCGCTTCATCCGCCGTCTTCGACGCGACGTGACGGAACGGGGGCGAACGATGGATTCGGTGGTCAATCAATACCTGGAAGTGGTTCGCCCGATGCATCTGCAATTCGTCGAGCCTAGTAAACGGTACGCTGACATCATCGTTCCGGGCGGCGGGCACAACGAGGTCGCAGTCGACCTGATCGTCTCCCGCCTGCGTGGCTAGATGAGACCTCCCCCCGAGCTGCAGATCCTCCTGTGGGTTCGCAAAGAGGAGGAGTTCTACACCCAAAACGTATTGGAGAGTTACGACGGGATGGTTTTGATCGCAGACTGTCGGCGTCTGGGAGAGGAAGTAGAGATGGTCTTGACTTCATCGTCCTCGTTCCGCGAGGAACTGCGGAAAGTTCTGGATGAGTTGGCGGAAGAGGTGGGTTTACATTACCGGGAAGCGCTGGCTTGAATCCATTCTTCCCTGATGCCTTCTTTCAACGGGTCGAGGAGATCGAACCCGCCTTCCTTCGCCGGCAGGGGTTGCAAGGGGTGATCGTGGATCTGGACAACACACTGGCTCCCCGTCATTGCGCAGTCTGCCCGCCGTCAGCCCGGGCTTGGTTAGACTGGCTCAAAGCGGACGGGTTCCGCCTCCTCTTGCTCTCCAACTCCCCCTCCCGCCGTGTGCGACAGTATGAAGAGCAGACAGGCGTTCCCTCCATCCCCTCGGCCATGAAACCCCTCTTCGGGGCGCACGGGCGGGCCATCCGTCGCCTGGGCTTACCACCCTCACGGGTGGCTGTCATCGGCGACCAGATTTACACCGACATCCTCGGAGGGAACTTGGCCGGGGCTTACACCATCCTCGTTGAGCCCTTGTCGAAGGGCTCCGACCACCTTTGGACCAAGCTGGTGCGATGGGTGGAAAACCCGGTGCTGCGCGCCTATTACTCCTCCGGAGGTCGCAAGCGCCATCCCTAACGGCATTTCCTCTTCGTGAAAGACGTTATCCACATTTTTATCCACACTATCCACAGGACACTTGTTGAAGTGGGTAGTGCAGCCACCCTCCGCTCAATGCAGAAGGGATGCAATGATGGCCAAGAAGAGATCTGACAGTAAGGAAGGCGCCTGCCTGGAGGCCTGTCTGCCTGGTTTCTCCTGGTCTCGGGAAGGGTGGGACGGTCTTCACCAGCGGCTGGCCACCTTGCTGGAAGAGAACCGCGCACTGCAGCAGCGGCTCGCCACCCTGGGGAAGGAAGTTCACCGTGAAGCTACCTTGAGCTCCTCCTTGAATTACCACCTCTTTGAACTGGAGCACGACACCGGGGTACTGGAGAGGAACCTATCGGCTGCGCAAGCAGATGCCAGAGCTTGGCACATGCGGGTGGAATACTTGGAGAAGCTGCTGACCTGCTTGGCGCCCTTCGCCCCGCGCGAAGAGAGAGAGCGAATCGAGGAATCCTTGCGCCAGGCAATCTATTTGAAATAATTCTGGGTCGCGGCCCTACCCGCCGACAGCCTTCCCTTGGTAAAATGGAACTATGAAGGAAAAGGATCTTTTCAACTCATCCTGTCAAAATCGCCGCTGCCGGAATGTCCAGCGGGGTTTTCCTGTCCTCCTCGCCCTGGCTGTGCTGCTTTCGTTGGTCCTTGTTCCTGCAAGTGGGGTTCAAGCAGGAAAAATGGTTGTCGAGCTGTGGATCGGGCAGACCACCATCCAAGTGAACGGGCAGGCACAGGCCATCGATGCCGCCCCTTTCATCCTGGAAGGCCGCACGATGGTGCCGGTGCGCTTCGTCTCCGAGGGACTGGGCGCCACAGTGGAGTGGTTCGCCGGGGAGAGAAAAGTGCAGGTGATCTTGGGAGGCCGCGTGGTGGACCTCTGGATCGACCAGAAAAAGGCGTTGGTCGATGGCCTTCAGGTGCAGTTGGATGTCCCCCCGATTATTGACGATTTCCGCGCCTTCGTCCCCTTGCGCTTCCTTGGGGAAGCCCTGGGGTCCAAAGTGGAATGGGATCCAGAGACCAGGAAGGTGACCCTCTCGGTCAGCGATGCTCCTTTGGGCTCGGTTTGGTCTCTTTTCCATCGCGATCTCCAGCGCAGCGGCCGTTCTCCATTCCCTGGGCCGGCCCAAGCCGTCTTTCGCTGGCAGTTCAGCAGCGGGGAGGCGATCGACTCGTCCCCTGTGCTGGCTCAAGACGGGACGATCTACATCGGCTCGTCGGACGGCAACCTCTACGCGCTGTCCTCCGATGGGACGAAACGATGGGAGTTCGCCACAGGGGGAGCGATTCACGCCACGCCGGCCATCGGGGGGAGTGGGACGATCTACCTCCCCTCCTCCGACGGTTTGCTCTACGCCATCTCACCGAGCGGCAGCGAAGTCTGGCGGTATCCGATAGAGGCCGGCCTCTCTTCTCCGCTGGCTGCTCCCGACGAAACGATCTACCTAGGTTCTACCGGTGGAAGCCTCCTTGCCCTGGCTCCCGACGGCAGTGAGCGCTGGACCTATAATGCCCAGGAGGGTCCTGTCGGTGCGCCCGCTTTGGGTTCCGACGGGACCCTTTACGTGGGAGCGCAACGGATGATGGTCGCCCTAAGCCCAACAGGCGGCAAGATCTGGGAGTATCGAGCCGGAAGTGCGATCACCGGCGGCCCCTCGCTCGCCCCCAACGGCGTCCTCTACTTCGGTTGTGCTGACGGCTCAGTCTACGCCCTGCGGGGGAACGGCCAGTTGCTCTGGTCGTTCCGAGTGGGCGGAGCGGTGCGATCCACTCCAGCCATCGGCACAGACGGAACCATCTACTTCGGGTCCGAGGACTTTCGCTTCTATGCCTTGCGTTCGGATGGACAGCAACGCTGGCTCTTTCAAGCGGGCGGGGCGATCCACTCTTCACCGGCGCTGGGCGCCGACGGCACGATCTACTTCGGCGCTGATGATCGCCGTCTGTACGCTCTGACAGTGGAGGGCGCCAAACGCTTCGAGTTCAAGGTGGGGTTGGCTGTCCGCTCTTCCCCAGCCATCGGCAGCACAAAAGCGCTCTACGTGGGCTCGGACGATGGCAAGCTCTACGCGGTTGGTCCCTGAGCGATGAGACCGGTTTTTTCGCGCCGGCTGATGGCCTTCCTGGTCGGCTTGGTTCTGGCGATCAGCCTCCTTGCGTACGGAGTTCAACTTGGCCAACCAGCCCGCGTTTACCGCAACGCCTCCATCCTCTGCTTAGGTTGCATCGGCATTGAGCCCTAGGCTGGGCAGAGCATACTGCCACAAGTGGCGACTGGCCAGCCAGTCCTTCTTCCTTCTGCTGTACAACTCCTACCTCTTCTTCCCGTTCCTCTTCAATTCCCTGGGGACCAACTTCCTGAAAGCCATCCCCTGCCCTGGTCTGAATTGCTACGCCTGCCCCCTGGCCATCTTCGCCTGCCCAATCGGCAGCCTGCAATACTTCGTCATCATCGGACAGTTTCCCTTCTATTTGCTGGGCTTCCTCGCGCTCCTGGGGATCCTCTTCGGGCGGGCAATCTGCGGGTGGGCCTGCCCCTTTGGCTTCTTGCAGGATCTGCTCTACCGCCTGCCGGTGGTGAAACGCCGGATCCTGCCGGCTCAGGTCAGCCTGCTTCCCTTCGTCGTGCTCCTGGGAGTCGTCCTAGTGATTCCCTATCTCACCAAGGAACCTTGGTTCTCCAAGCTCTGCCCAATGGGCACGCTGCAGGCGGGGATTCCTTTGGTCCTGCTTGACGCCGGCCTGCGCGAGTTGGTGGGAACCCTCTATTGGGCAAAGATCGCCATCCTCGTTTTCTTCATCACCCTGGCTGTCTTCGACTCCCGCCCATTCTGCCGTTCCGTTTGCCCGTTGGGGGCGATCTATGCTCTCTTCAATCGCCTTAGTCTGATCCAGGTGAAGCTAGGGTCGGGGTGCTCGGCCTGCGGGGACTGTTCCGGGAGATGCCCGACCAAGCTGGAATTGCCCCGCCAGTTGAACAGCATCGGTTGCATCAAATGTGGGGAATGCGCGGCCTGCACAAAGATCCGTTTGGGAGTGGGGCAGCGGCATTGACTTCAGACCGAAGGCCCGTTAGATTGAGGGGGCGGGTTCGCTCGTTAAGGGGCTCGACTGCATGCAATACTACCGGAGGTGACTAATGGAAATACCCATACGGAAGATGATTCCGAACTTCATCATCTTCCTCAGTCTGTTCGGCTTGGTCGCGTTCGCAGTGGCCCTCTACACAGCGATAACCACATGGACCCCGCCCTTCGACTGGCTCAATTTTGTTATTGCCGTGTTCTCGGTGATTGGACTGGTAGGATTGGTCGGTCTCTGGCGGATGCGCCGCTGGGGGCTGTGGCTCATCACCGGTCTAACTGTATTGATCGTGGCAGTCTCCCTGGTGGATGGCATCTTCACCTGGTATTCCACCATCCTGCAGGCCATGCTGATCGTGGGAGGCTTCGCCTATTACGAGCAGATGAGATAAAGCTAGCCTGGGGTCACATCTTCATATGACACCAAATTTCCAATTTGGTGTCATATGAAGATGTGACCCCCTTATAGCCCGTGATGGAAAAGGAGCAAGCCATACAGCGGATCGATGTGCTGCGCCGATTGATAGAACACCATCGGTGGTGTTATTACATATTGGACGCTCCGGAGATCTCCGATGCCCAGTTCGATCGGCTGATGAACGAATTGCAGGAATTGGAAGCGGAGCGCCCCGACTTGATCACCTCCAACTCCCCCACCCAGCGGGTAGGCGCGCCTCCCGTGAAGGAGTTCGGCACAGTCCGCCATCGCATTCCCCTGCTCTCTCTGGACAACGCTTTTCTTGCCGATGACCTTCGGGCTTTCGACAAGCGGGTGAAACGGATCCTCGGGGATAACGCGCTGCCGCGGGCTGTCGACTTGGAATACGCCTGTGAGCTGAAGTTCGACGGCCTGGCCGTATCCTTGCTCTACCGGCAAGGTCAGTTCGCGCTGGGAGCGACACGCGGCGACGGCCATGAGGGAGAAGACATCTCCACCAACTTACGCACGCTACGGTCGATCCCCCTTCAGCTCCTCATTAAGGATCCCCCGGAATTACTGGAGGTGCGCGGCGAAGTGATCATGACCTTCGCTGATTTCGAAGCGCTCAACGAGGAACGGCTGGCGCACAACGAGAGCCCTTTCGCCAACCCTCGCAACGCCGCGGCAGGCAGTGTGCGGCAACAGGACAGCAAGATCACCGCCAGGCGAAAACTGAGCTTCTACCCCTATGCTGTGGGTGAAACGAGCGGTCCGCTCTTTCGCACCCACGATCAAGCCATGGCCTATATCGGCGCCTGCGGCTTCAAAGAAGCTCCGGCCTTTCGCCTGGCGCCTTCCATCGAAGAAGCCATTGCTTTTTGCCAGGAGTGGCAGGCCAAGCGGGGAGAAATCCCCTTCGGCGTAGACGGCGTCGTGGTGAAGGTCAATGATCTCTCCTTGCAAGAGCAACTGGGGGCTACCACGCACAGTCCCCGTTGGGCCATCGCCTATAAATTCCCGGCTGCCGAGGAGATCACTCAAGTGGAGGAGATCACCGTCTACGTCGGCCGCACTGGGGCGCTCACCCCAGTGGCGGTAATGACTCCGGTGGAGGTGGATGGCTCCACCGTCTCTCATGCCTCGCTGCACAATGAGGATGAGGTGCGGGGGAAGGACATCCGCATCGGCGACTGGGTAGTCCTACACAAAGCTGGCGCAGTGATCCCGGAAATCCTATCCGTCTTGGTAGAACGGCGGAATGGCCAGGAACGTCCTTTTGTGATGCCTATCAATTGTCCTGTCTGCGGCGCCGAAGCAGTGCGCCTGGAAGGGGAAGCGGCCACTCGATGCACCAACATCTCCTGCCCGGCTCAGGTCAGCGAACGGATCCTCCATTTTTGCGCGGTGATGGGAATGGAAGGGATCGGACCAGCCATCGTCGTGCAGCTCTACAAAACCGGTTTGGTGAAGGATGTGGCCGATGTCTACAGCCTACGCCTGGAGCAGATGGTCGAATTGGAGCGGATGGGAGCCACCCTGGCCAAGAAGCTTTTGGAGCAGATCGAAGGAAGCAAGCGGCAGCCATTGCGCCAACTGATCACCGCCTTCGGCATCCCCCAGGTGGGTTGGCATGTCGCCGATCTGTTGACCCGACGTTATCATGACATCGAGGACTTCTTCCGCGTCAGCGAGGAGGAACTGCAGGCCATCCGCGGGATCGGCCCCTCCATTGCGGAGAGCGTGACGGTCTTCTTCCGGCAAACGGAGACGCGACGGATCGTCGAGGAATTACGCAGCGCCAGCGTACAGCTTTGCGACGAAGCACCCATCCAAGATCTCAACCCGCGGCAGCATGATAGCCCCCGGCAGCATGATAGCCCCCGGCAGCTTGATAGCTCCCGGCAGCTTGATAGCTCCCGGCAGGGTGTCCTGCCCTGGGCCGGGAAGAGTTTCGTCTTCACCGGAACCCTGACCACCCTCCCCCGCGAACAAGCCGAGGAGATGGTGCGTGCGCAAGGTGGAACAACCGGTAGTGCAGTCTCCCGCAAGACAAGCTTTGTGGTGATCGGTGAGAAACCCGGCAGCAAAG
>CAYXFH010000080.1:0-4929 GCA_964464245.1 uncultured bacterium | reverse complement strand
GAGGGGAAAGCCAGGCTTTGGCAGTGCCAGCCGTCCAGAGCTGTCTGTAGATCTTGGCCGAAGACGATGTGGTTGAGGAAGAACTGCACCGTCCACTGGTCCTGCCCGTCTCCTCCGACGGTGCCGAAAGCCAGCAGGGGCCTCCCCTCTTTCATCACCAGGGTGGGGGTAAGGGTAGCTCGCGGGCGCTTGTGCGGGGCAAGGCAGTTGGCTCGCGCCGGGTTCAGATAGAACATCTGGGCGCGGGTTCCCAGCGGAAAGCCGAGGCCCGGAATCACAGGAGATGTGTGAATCCAGCCCCCGCTGGGGGTTGCGGCCACTAGGTTGCCGACCTCGTCGGCGACGTCGAGGTGGGTAGTGTCACCCGGTGAAAAAGCCTCCCCCGTCACTTGTCCACCGGAACGAAACGCTTCTTGGGAAAGGCGATTGTCCTGGCGGACATCCTCCAGCAGAAGCCTCTCCGAAAGCCGGGTAGCCAGACCGGGCCGCAAAGTGAGGTTGGCTCTTGCTCCCACCAGGGCGCGACGGGAAGAAGCATAGCGCGGCGAGAGCAGCTCTTCGACGGGCGCCTGGTCGAAACAGGGATCGCCATAGTGGGCTTCACGGTCGGCAAAAGCCAGCTTGGCGCACTCCGCCCAGGTATGCCAGTAGGCCGTAGATCGCGGCCCCATCTCCTCCAAGGGGAAGCCATCCAGCAGGGTCAACTGCTGCAGGAAGACCAGCCCTTGGGTCCAGGTCGGGCATTTATGCACCTCCAGGCCGCGGAACTCCAAGTGAAGCGGCTCCTCCAGATCGGCCTGCCATTCCGACAGATCCTCCATCGTCAGCAAGCCGGGATGCTCTTGACCACTGGCATCCAAGACGGGGTGGTCCCGCGGCCAGCTAACCAGTCGTTCAGCGATCGGGCCGCGGTAGAAAGCCTTGACGCCCGCCTCGATGCCGGCAACCCTTCCCCTACCCCGGGCAGTGAGATCGGCCTCGGCAATCATTCGCAATGTGGCGGCAAGGTCGGGGTTGCGCATCGGCCAACCCAACGGCGGCGCCTCGCCGTCTTTTAGAAAAATAGCCGCTGTGCTGGGGTAGACAGCGCGGTAACGAGCGGCGTGGAGAGAGATGGCTTTCCGGAGGGAGGGATAGAGCGGAAAACCCTCTTCTGCCAGGCGGATGGCCGGCGCCAGCGCCTCCGCCAGCCCCAGCGAGCCGAAGCGGGCCAAGGCCAATCCCCAGGTCCCCACCATGGCGGGAACACAGGCCGGCAGGAACCCGTCCCCGGGGATCAGGTCAATGCCGCGCTCGGCACACCAGGCGGTAGACAGTGCCTTGGGTGACCAGCCCTGCCCGCTTATCGCCCAAACCTTTCCGGTCTTGGCCTCATGCACCAGCGCCGGCGCCTCCCCGCCGAGGCTGTTCTGGTGAGGTTGCAGCACATTTAAGCAGAAACTGACAGCAGTCGCGGCATCCACCGCGTTGCCCCCGCCCTGCAGGATCCGCAACCCGGCCAAGGTGGCTGCATAATGGCCGGAAGCAACCATCCCATGCCAACCCATTACAATTGGTCGGCGATAGCTTTCATTTTCAAACATCTGTGACACTCCTTTCTTGTATCGAGGTCATCGTGCCGCTGCTCTTTCCTTTACGCCCCAGGCCAACACGCTCACAGCCAGCAGAAGCAGACCGGCGGCAACCCAACAGTTCACGGCGAACCCACCCCAAGCGCTCAGCGCAGGCCCGGTTAAATCCCCCAGCGCTCTGGCCAGGCTGGCTGCCGCCCCCACCAAAGAGAGCGACATGGCCCTGGCCTCCGGGAGAATCTCAGTGAAGAGGGGAAAAGAACTGACCGTGGCGATCTCGAAACAGAGGAAAACGAGGAAAAGAGAGGCCAAGGCGCCGGCCAGGCTGGATGGAAGAGCAATCAACAAGTAACACAAGGCGCAAGCTAGACTGGCCACGATGACGGTCCTCCGTTTGCCGAAGCGGTCTGCGGCCCAACCGGCAGTCAACTCTCCCAACACCTCGCCACCCCCGATGACAGCAGAGGCGAGACCCAGGCTGGTCAGACTGAGAGCGAAGCTCACTTCCATCCACCGCCCAAAGACGATCAACAACAGCTCGTTCCCCAACATAAGGAGGAAGATGAAGGCGATCGCCGCTGCCATCCCTCGGCTGCGGCGGACCTGTCCCAGGAAAGGTCCCAGTCCTCTCCAAGGACGTTGCCGGCGGTCCGGGGGAGGGAGGGCTCGCCATAGTGCCGCTGCCATCGCTACGGAACCCACTGATAACCAAAAGAAGGGCATCTGCCAACCTTGCGCCTGCAGCACCCAGCCGAAGAGGGGGCCTCCCAGCAGCAGTGCGCCGCCCCAGGAGAGTTCGGTCCAGGCGATGGCCCGGCCGCGTCGAGCATACGGCACAGTGTCCCCCAGGTAACCCATCAAGGCAGGTTCGAAGATATATTTGGAGAGAGCGATCCCGGCCAGAGCGAGGGCAAAGGCCAAAGGTCCAGGAAGAATCACCACCAGGCTGGCGGAGCAGGTAAAAAGAAGGATTGCTCCCACCAGCACCGGACGGCGACCCCAGTGATCGGAAAGGGGCCCGAACAAGGGACTGGTAAAACCGATGAAACCGCGCAGCGAAACCAATCCGGCCATCTCGGCGAGAGGGATCCCCATTCCTCGAGAGAGTGCCGGTAGAAATGGATAGATCAAGCGGATTCCACAATTGAGGAACCACCGGCTAAGGGTAATGAAGAACAATTGCCAGGAAAGGGAAACTCGGTTATCCAATGGCTTCGCCCTTTCTCTTCTTGCCAAGAAGAGGGGAACCCATTAAACTGGCTGCGGTTTGAAGGGGCTGTAGCTCAACGGGAGAGCACCTCGCTTGCACCGAGGGGGTCGGGGGTTCGAATCCCCTCAGCTCCACCAACGCTTGTCTTTTTCTTTCTATCCATCCGGTCACTCTGCTAAGAAGCATCCCCTTCTCTTCCCACAGCAGCTCTTGCAGCATGGGGACAGATTTCCGGATAGACCGGAGGTCAAATCAGTTCCCGTGCTGCCGAGGGTTGGCGTAGTTTTGCACAGGAAATCATCGGCAGACTCCATTTGGCCATCCCCCGCCTCCGCGGGAGCAATCGGCAACCGCACCGATTTCGAAAAGAGTGCAGAACCGGGATACCGATAAGATAGCTCCTCGTTATGGACAGAGCGTTTCCAAGAGGAAATGCGTGAGAACCCGGCTCGATTCCTCCAAGGAGGCCATTGAGATGTATTCGTCAGGCTGGTGGGCTTGGCGGATGTCTCCTGGGCCGAAGATCACGCAGGGCGGGGCAGTCCGGGGAAAGAGAACCGGCAAGTCGGTACAGTAGGACACTACGCCGGGTGGCTCAGCGTCGCTCTTTTCCGCTGTCTCCGCTCCACGCAAGGCAATCACCCAGGGATCGTCGAGGGGCGTAAAGAGGGGCCTGACTGCCTTCTTGGTCTCCCAATGAAAGCGAATTCCGGGCAGTGAGGAATGCCCCAGCTCCTCCATGCGGCCGACAAAGGCCACCTTTTCGCGCTCCTCGCCATAACGAAAATCCAGGTCCAAGTGGCAAGACTCGGCCACGATGTTCGGCTGGCGACCTCCTTCGATCCAGCCGGGATTCAAAGTAGGTGGGCCGAAGAGCGCTACCGGTGGGAGGGAGCGAGCCCATTCCAGCAATGGGGTGAGAGTGCGGCCGGCAGCCTCAATGGCGTTGATCCCCTGGCTTGGGGTGGAGCCATGCGCTTCCTTCCCTTGGAAATGAAGACGCGGCCAGAACAGTCCGCGCTCCCCGACCATGGTCCGTCCATTGGTCGCCTCAGCTACCAGAGCAAACAGAGCATCCTCAGCCAAACCGGTTTGCTGGATGGACTTCGCTCCACCGAAATCCCCTTCCTCGTCAGCGGTAAGCATCAGTTTCAAGGTGTAAAGAGGAAGGCCACTCCGGGCGACTTGGCAGAATCCCTCCAGCAACATGACCACGCCACCCTTCATGTCGGCTGTTCCCAACCCGAAGAGTCGACCATCCTGCTCGCTGACCTGGAAAGGAGGGAAGCTCCAATTCGGAGAGGGAGGGACGGTGTCGAGGTGCCCGGTGAGGACCAGGGAGCCGGGTTGCCGGCCTGGGATCTCGGCGTAGAGGGAGGCTCGCCCCTCGCGATAGGGATAGAGAACAGCGGTTAGCCCATGGTTGGCCAACATCTGCTGCAGAAAGATAGCGATAGCCTCTTCCCCGCCGGGCGGGTTGGCCGTGGGGATGGCGACCAGGTCCGCCAGCAAGGAAGAGAGGGGAAGAAGGCTCACCCTTTCCTCCCGGTCAGCTCCATCACCCGGTCGGCGATGAATCGCACCAAGGGGACGCAAACCTCGCCATGGACTTTCTCTTTGTAGGCTTGTTGGCCATCCGGCTGGGTGAAATCGAGCCCGGTCAGATCGAAGCAATTGACTGAACCCCAGCGCGATTGAACAGCTTGGATCAGCTCTGACGCCAAGGCAAAGCAACGCTCCTTGTCGTCGCCACTGTGACTTCGGCCGTAAAGCAGTCCCAGGGACATCAAGGCGCCGCTCACCGCTCCACAGACATTGCGGGTGCGAGCCATCCCCCCGCCAAAGGCGGTAGCGATGCTGGGGATGTTGGGAGCGGTCTTTCCGAAATGGATGGCCAGCGCAACGAGGGTGGACTCTGCGCAATTAAAACCTCCGTCAAAGTACTTTTCCGCTAGATCGGCTACTTCGGACACGTTTTCTCCTTTCCTTCCGGGCCGGTAAGGTCACTGAAGATAGAGGCATTGTAGCCCAAACTCTCCTCTTCTTTCTCTGTCACACCGTACCTTGCCCTCTTTCTCCCCACCGTTTCCTCCCGTGCTGGATCCGTGAGCGTTTACGCCTCCTTTCTTCTCAGCGCTTCGCTGCCTT
>CAYXFH010000079.1:0-7299 GCA_964464245.1 uncultured bacterium | reverse complement strand
TCGGGATTGATGCTCCAGATCTCGTCATTGCCATCCCCTGAGGCGACGAAGGCGATGCGAGGGCCGAAGGCCGGTTCACTGCCCGTGGCCAGAAAGGAGGGGAAGCTGCCGTCGACGTTCTCGGTGAAGACTTCCAGCGTACCGGGACTGACCCGCGAGGTGGAGAAAGCGATCCGTGTGCCATCCGGACCGGCGGATGGCGCGCGGTCCCCGGAAGTGGTCGCGGCGATGCGGCGCGGGGAGGATCCGTCAGACTTCATCCGGTAGAGCTGCAGGGGACCCCCGTCCCGTTCCGAAGCGAAGAGGATCTCCCCCGTGGCGGGCGAGCGGGCGATATCGAAGTCGAAGGCGGACCCGTCCTGGAGGGGGTGGACGGCCGAGTCACGCACGCGCAGGCGGCAGGTTGAGGAAGGGGGGCCGGTCACGGTCCAGGGTTCGCTGCCGTCATTGGCCGTGCCGGCAAAGAGGGTCTGCCATGTTCGGCCCCCGTCCCGGCTGAGTTCGATCGATACCGTGGAGGCAGCCAGGCGAGAAGTCCAAGCGATTGTCTGGGACGACCCTTCCACCCAGATCTCCCCACCTGTGGGAGCCAGCAGTTGCAGGTACGGGTCAAGAAGTGGGTCGAGCAGGGCGAAGTCCTGGCCGGAGATGGCGCAGAGGGTGGGAGTGATCATGCTGGCGACCCGGATGCGGCAGGTGGCGGAGCGTGGACCGGCGACTATCCAAGACCATCCTCCCGCGCTTTGCAGGTTGTCGGCCAGGATCTCCCAGGCGCCGCCCGGGAAGGCCCGGTTGATCTCCAAGCGAACGGGGTCAGCCAGGTGGCTGGAACGCCACTGGACCACCCGCTGACTGCTGAGGATCCACCCTTCCCCGCCCGTGGGCTGGGTTAGTGTGATGTGGGGAAGGCCCCACCCCGTCCAGCGGGGCCAAGTTGCCGCTAGACCCCCAGTGGGGATCAGGATGGCTGGAGCGGTCCCCTCGATCGATACTCGGTAGAGTTGCGTGGTCCAGCCTTCCAGTCGCGCGAAGGCGATCTGGCCAGAGTTGGGCGGCGTGGGCGTCGGCGTGGGCGTGGGCGTCGGTGAAGACCCCAGACGCGCGAAGACGATCTGGCTGGAGTCGGGGGACCAACAGGGGGCGTAATCATCGCCGGGGCCGGCGGTGAGGACGGTCTGCCCACTGCCGTCCGGCGCCATCAGGTAGATGCGGGAGGCGCCGCTGCGGCTGGAGGCGAAGGCGATGCGGCTGCCGTCCGGGGACCAGCAGGGGGTGGTGTCCTGCTGGGGGCTGTCAGTCAGGCGCTGAAGCCCGCTGCCGTCTGCCTTCATCGCGTAGATATCGCCGTTCGGATTGTCCGAGGAGTTCATGAAGAAGGTGATGTGCGAACCGTCCGGGGACCAGCAGGGGTTGTAGGCGCTCCCCTGGGGGAAGTAGGTCAGACGGGTCGGCGATCCACCCGCTGCTGGGATAGTGAAGATCTGGTAGAAACCGTCAACCGTTTGAGCGAAGGCGATGCGGCTGCCGTCCGGGGACCAGGCCGGGGTGGTGTCCCAGGCGTCGTTCGCGGTCAGGCGCACTACCTGGGTCCCATCTGCGGCCATGGCGTAGATCTCCCCTTTGCTGCTGTCCCGGTTTGACATAAAGGCGATGCGGGCGCCGTCCGGAGACCAAGAGGGAACGGAGTTCTCCCCCGAACCGTTGGTCAACCGAACCTGGTTCGAGCCATCCGGGTCAATAGTGAAGAGATCCGTCTGGCCAACTACGACCATCGAGGCGAAGACGATCCGTCCTGAATCGACTGAAACAGCCTGGGGAGGATCCGACCCGTTCGCCCCGGCGTCAAGCGGGCTCACTGCGCTTCCCGGTATCCAGCAAAAGGCCAGCAGTGCGATCACAGCAGAAAATAACCATCTCGACTTCATGATGCCCTCCTATAATTTATTCTCCCGGATGCGCCCTGGGAGGGAGGAGAAGGTCGGGCCTGTAGGGGAAACCTATGCGTCGCCCCTACTGAGGACGAGACCGGGACCACTTTGACTCCATTATATCAACAACGGAGAACCTGCTTACCTGCAAGAAAGGGGCTCTTTCTCCTATCGAGTGGGTACAGAACAGCCTGCGGCAGCATGTCTAGTAAGAGTAAACAAGGTATCTGGGATCAGCAAGGCTGACGGCAACAAGTCAACCAGCTTCAGTTTGATAGCCCTCATTGGGGCGACGCATGCGTGGCCCCAACTAGCACCCGGCAGCTAATCAGCCCCCGGCAGCTCGATAGCCCCCGGCAGGGCGTCCTGGAGAATGAAGCATCACGATGTTGAGACAGCCCGTGCCTGGGCGGGTTTGAAACCCACCCCTACGAGAACCAATGCGCGTCAACCCTATCTCTGGAACCACTGCTATCCCCGGGACCGCGGCGCCCCAATGCGGCAAACCTGAGATTGTGACCAACCCTGGGACCGCCGCGCCCCAATGCGGCAAACCTGAGACTACCGGTTTTCCTGGATCCGACCAGACTCTTGAAGATCCTCATCGCCATGTTGTCAGGGAAGCTGGACTGAACAGCCTGCGGCAGCATGTCTTCTCCTGCTGGCGGCTGGTAAGTTGCCCACTTGAAATGAGAAGGAACCCTAAGTTTCATAGTGCTTCTCCTTTTCTATGACGGCAGTTCGTACGCCGTTCTGAGAGGCATCTAAGCAAAGAGAGATGAAGCCTCCATGAAATGAAATCACGGATTTCTTCATGAAAGGCAAAATAGCACCAGCGAATGCAGAGGAAATACTGCGACCTTCTGAAAACCCGCCTGGGCGGCCATCTGCATGATCTGTTCCTCCTGCAATCGTTCTTCCAGGCTTGGACCGAAATCCTGCACTTGATAAGGCCATTCCAGAATGGCCACTCTTTTTCGAGCGACGCGAGCGCCTTCTTGAATAGCTTTCAGTCGGTCATCTGTCTCATGTAACAGTAAACCCATAAAGACAAGGTCGAAGGTCTGGTCCTCAAAGGGGAGCGATTCGGCGATGCCAATCGAAAAATGCACAGCGGACAACGACTTCTCGGCTTCAGCAATCATTTCAGGATTGGCGTCGATTCCCTCAACGCTGAATCCCGATTTGGCAAAAGCCTCCGCGAAGACGCCACTCCCTGTGCCGACATCGAGAATGCTGTGGATATCGGCATCCCGGGTGACCAGTTGGAGCACCCGGTCGACTTCCAATCGCGCCAACCGCTCCGAACTGCGCAGGAAGGCGGCGCCTTGGTGATATCGTCGTTCGTGCATGAATACTCCTTCATCCGTGTTTCGATGCGGCTGCTGGCTCTTGCACCGATCAATGATGATAGCAGGAATTGGCATCAAAGGGCCGGCAGCCGCACAGTGATTGTGGCGCTTTTTCCGCGCTATTAACCTAGGCGCAGAGGAGCAAACATGGTGTAATGAAGGAAAATGAGGCACGCCAAGGGTAGTGGTCCGATCATCTCTGAGCAAACCCGGATGTGGGCTCGCGCCTGGAAAGGAGGTTTGAATGTGAAGGACAGCGTCCTCAAGGTGGACGCGCTGTGCAGGAGGATTCTGGGGCGCCGGCAGAGGGCAGCCCCAGGTTTAACTTGCACCCGAATGAGGCGAAGGGATAGGCCGGATGCGACCGACGGAGCAAGATCGGCGAACGAGAGAAAGCGACGCCAAGCGAAGCGCCTGGGGTTGGGAACTGAATGTATTGGAAAGGAAACATCTGAAGAATGGAACGCGAACGACATCACTTTGATTACGGCATCCTTCTGGCCATCGGGTTGATCGGGCTGGCCATCATGACCGGCATGGTCCGATTAGGCTGGTCCGGAACGCCCGTGCTGAATTTGATCCAGGGGATCCTGGTGGGCGTTGCTATCGCTTGTGGAGCAGCTTATCTCATTGGGAAGGCGCTCGGACGGTATTTCCAAGACCGATCGCGATCAGCGAACAAGCTTCAGGGAGCCGCCGCGATGGACCACAACCCGCCGCGCCCTGGCCAGCCGATCTCCCGCGACCGGACCCTTCCTTTCGCTCGAGGGCAAGCCTATGATGGGCGCGTGAAGAAAAGCAGCCCACAAACCTCTTTTCATCGCAGCCCTGAAACTCCCAAAGGCCGCAGGAGTCAACAGACTGCGGGGAGGAGCGGCTCCCTTCCAAGCGAGACAGGAACAGAAAAAACACCCTCCCTCAATCGCTCACGGTTTTCCCCTCCAGTGGTCCAGCCTTCAGCGGATTCCGCTCCAAGATCCCGACGACATCGGAGAAGGCGCGGCGGGCGCGGGAAAGCTCCCTCCAACCCTACAGAATAGCTCACCTTTTGAACGAACCCTTTCCTTCGTAGAGCGGATGGAGGAAGCTTGCCAAACGAGATGCCCCGCCAGTACTGACCGCCTATATTTCTTTGTATGAAAAGTCCTATGCTTCCCAGCGATGCTTCAATAGATCGCTCCGGCCAACTGCCTGAGGATTCGAACAAGACCTCCCGGAGTCGTTTTTCCGCTTTTCTCCTGCTTTGCGCGATCGGCGGAGTGGCCATTTTCAGCTCTACCATCGCCAAGAACCCGGTACTCCCAATCCTGGCCCAGCAGATCGGGGCGGACAAAGCGTCCATCGGGCTAATCGCCGCCGCCTCCACTATTACTGGTATCCTGACCAGCTTCAGCGCCGGCTATCTCAGCGATCGGATTGGGCGGAAACCCTTGCTGATTCTGTCCGGAATCGTTTTCCTGACTGCGCCTTTCCTTTATCTCTTCATTCAGACTCCACTTCAGTTGGCCATGGTGCGGGTCTACCACGGGTTGGCCACTGCTGTTTTCGGGCCGGTGGCGATGGCTTACGTCACGGATCTGGCAGCGACCCGCCGTGGGGAACGTCTGGGGTGGTTCTCGTCCAGCCAGTTGACCGGGAGAGCGCTGGCTCCGGTAGCTGGAGCGGCCATCCTCGCTTTCGGCGCCTGGCAATGGGTCTATGCGGCCTGCGCCATCGCCGGGGCGCTAGCATTCCTTGGAATGTTCTGGCTTCCCCGCAGAGCTGCCCCCACAGGAACGACGCTTCCGCCGCCGCTCGTCCACCAGGAGCGTCGCCTATCTGCCACCCGTATCCCGGTCCGGAAGATCCTCTTCCATCGCACCATCCTGGTGACCAGCGTGGCCGAAGCCTCCCAGTTTTTCGCCTTCGGCGCTCTGGAGGCTTTCCTGCCGCTCTATGCGTTGTCGGCCGGGGTAGGGACCGCCGCCATCGGTCTGCTCTTCGGCGTCCAGGTCGGGGTCCGCGTGCTGGTGCGGCCTTTGATGGGCCGTTTTAGCGACACCCATGGGCGAAAGCGGCAGATCCTGATTGGCCTCCTGATGACCGCCCTGACCATGATCCTCTTTCCGACGACCGGCAATCTGGCCCTCCTGCTCCTTCTCTCCCTGGCCTTTGGCTTCGGTTTATCGGTGGCTTCCGCTGCTACCTCCGCTTTCGTCGCCGACCTGGCGCCGCAAGGCGGGCGAGGCACTGCGCTGGGCTTGATGAGCACGATCATGGATATCGGCCAGGCGCTGGGGCCGATTCTTTTGGGCGTTTTGCTGATGAGCGTTTCCTATCAGGTGGGCTTCGCCGTGATCGGAGGGGTTATGATCATTGCCACCGGCTTATTCGGGTGGTTGGCGGTAGAGAAGGATAATCGATGAAGGAGGCAAGGAAATGAGCATAGGATCCCGTGATCCCTTGGTATGCATTCGCTCGGTGGAGATCCCAGCAGAAAACCAGGAGGCTTTCTTCCAATGGATCGAGGCTAACCGCCAGTTGCGGCAGCGCTACGGGATCCTCATGGAGCGCGTCCTGGCGCCTGCCGATGGCCAGGGCGATTGGCTGATCATCACAATCTGGGAATCGGAGGAGGCTTTCGAAAAATGGCTGACAGCGCCGGAGAAGCCCGGGGTGGACGCCTCTCCTGGACACGCCTTGGTGAAGTTCGGCAAAATCAAGCGCTACGACACGATCTCGGGGTACTGAGATCGGGTCTGACTAAGAAAAGGAGAAAATGCATGAAGTGGATAACCCGAGAGCATGTCAAAGTTGATCGCGTCGCCTGTCCCTGGTTGATCCGGAAGTTCATCGATCCCCAGGCCGAGTTTCTTTTCGTGCCGGCTGCGGAGGTGCAGGCCAAAGCAGCCGAGCTGGAGGCGATTCCTTACGACGTGAAAGACGCCGAACTGGGCCACCACGGCGGGAAATGTTCCTTTGAGGCTTTCCTGGAGAAGTATGGCCTGGGGGAGGATCCTGCCCTGGCATTGCTGGGACGGATCGTCAACGGAGCCGACACGGACAACACCCTCTATCACCAGGCGGAAGGGCCCGGCCTGAACGCGGTGGCTGAGGGCTTCCGGCGCCTCGGCTACGAGGATGATCACCAGGTGAACGCCGCCGAGTGGATCGTCTATGACGCCCTTTATGCCTACTGCCAGGAGATGGTGAGGCAGGGGAAACCAAACGGCGCTTTCCAGTCGTAGCTTGATAAACCAGCCCTCAAGCTGATTGAAGGGGGTATTCTGGCAGCGCTGCCTACCCTGGGACCGCGGCGCCCCAGTGCGGCATCGGCCTGGGACCGCGGCGCCCCAGTGCGGCATCGACCTGGGACCGCGGCGCCCCAGTGCGGCATCGACCTGGGACCGCGGCGCCCCAGTGCGGCATCGGCCTGGGACCGCGGCGCCCCAGTGCGGCATCGACCTGGGACCGCGGCGCCCCAGTGCGGCAAGACTCCCTGCCGGGGGCTGTTCTGTGGCGTCTTGTAGGGGCACGGCATGCCGCGGCCCCACTAGCGAGAAAGAACGGGCTTTCCCAAGAGAAGTTTTTTCGATACCCTTTCGGGGTGAAAAAGGTTGTAGAATGATGAGCATCGATTGGCGCAGTGAACGCTGGAAACCTCTATTCTTCACCATCTGGGGCGGCCAGGCCTTCTCTTTGCTGGGCAGCCGGTTGGTCCAGTTCGCCTTGGTTTGGCAACTGACCATCACTACCGGCTCGGCCACCATCCTGGCGACAGCCACTCTGGTGGCATTGCTGCCGGAGATCATTCTGATGCCCTTTACCGGCGCCCTGGTGGATCGTTGGAACCGGCGCGTGGTGATGATCCTGGCCGATTCCTCGATCGCCCTGGTGACTCTGGTCCTGGTCCTTCTCACCGCTGCCGGTCTTCTCCAGATTTGGCAGATTTACGTTGCCTTGGTCCTTCGCGCCATTGGCGGCGTCTTCCACTATCCAGCCATGCAAGCCAGCACTTCGCTGATGGTGCCGGAGCGCCA
>CAYXFH010000078.1:0-11111 GCA_964464245.1 uncultured bacterium | reverse complement strand
AGGGCTCGCCCAGCGAGGCGGGCCAGTGCAATCCCTGGTGCGAATCGGGGAGAAAGTCTGGAGCCCGCTCATCGAGCAAGGTTCAGCCGACATCCTGCTTGGCTTGGAGCCGGTTGAAGCGCTACGCTATGTCCAATTCCTGGCGCCTTCAGGGAAAGCCATCGCCAGCAGCAACTTCGCTCCCAACCCGGTCTCCTTCTCCCAGGAAGAGATCTTGACCAAGGCACGGGGGCACGGTTTCTTCCTCCTCCCCGCCACTGAATTGGCCAAACAGGCAGGCAACGTCCAATCCGCTAACATCGTCGTGCTGGGGGCAGCCAGCCATTTCTTCCCCTTCCCGGTAGAGGTCTTCCGCCAAGTCATTGAAGAGAACGTGAAGCGCTTCCTGGAGGAAAACCTGAAGGCCTTCGAGTTGGGCCGTCAAGCCATCGCCATCCAACCATAACCCCCTTTATTCCTCATCAAAAAGCAGCGCCGCGCGGCGCTGCTTTTTGCGGCTGCTGCGAAGTTCCCGATGAATCGCCTTCTGCTCGATTGGTTGGGGTGAATCTGGGAATAGTAAGAAATGGAGAAAGGTTCATGCAGTAGGAGGTTCTATAGAAATGAAACGGATCGTTCTCGGTTTTCTGCTGACAGTCTTTCTCGGAGGCCTTTTTACAGGCTGCCTTGCCTCGCCCGAACAGCAGCAATTGCAGGCGGTGGAGGTGCGCGACTACCAAGGGCAAAGGCTCGATTCGGTGACCGGCTTCCGGGAGAACTCCATCTCCGGGCCCCAAAAGGTCGACCTTGCCACCTATCGCCTGGAAGTGGACGGCCTGGTCGCGCAGGTCACTGACTTATGACCAGGTTCTCTCACAATTTCCCAGCTTCAAGAAGGTGGTCACTTTGCACTGCGTGGAGGGGTGGGACGCCACAGTACTGTGGGAAGGACCGCGCTTGAAAGATATTTTCCAGCAGGTTGGCGTTATGCCTGAGGCGAACACTGTGATCTTCACTGCGGTGGACGGCTATACCACCTCCCTTTCCCTGGAGTTCGTAAAGAGGAGAGACCTGTTGCTGGCTAACAAGATGAACCAGATCCAGTTGCCCGGTGACCGAGGCTTCCCCTTCGAGCTAGTGGCTGAGGACAAGTGGGGCTACAAGTGGATCCGCTGGGTCAAGGCCATCGAATTGTCGGCCAACGCCGACTACCAGGGCTACTGGGAGAGCCGCGGCTACTCCAATAGCGGCGATCTGGAGCAATCATACTTCCGCTAATAGGCAAACTGAACTAGACAAGAAGCAGATGCGATCCCGACAAGGAGGCACTGAAATGAAACCAAAGATCCAGAAAACAGGTTTCGGCTATGTGGTCGTAGGCGAGAAACGGATCGAGCACGATGTGGTGATTCGTCTGAACGGCTCGGTGGAAAAACGGAAGAAGGAACTCTCCAAGGACGTCTACGGCACATCACACATCATCTCCTTGGAGGAGGCCAAGCACGTCTTCCAGGACGGCGCCGAGCTTCTCCTCGTGGGCGCCGGCCAGTCCGGGTTAGCTGAGCTCTCCCCGGAAGCGGCAGCATACTTCCAGAAAAAGAAATGCACGGTGGAGCTCCTGCCGACGCCCCGAGCGATCGAGCGTTGGAACGAGGCGAAGGGGGCGGTGATCGCCCTCTTACACATCACCTGCTGACCGATTACCCCAATTACCCCTTGCCCGTCGCCGCGCCCCAGTGCGGCAAACGTATGTGAAACCCTCCTTTTCTGACACGATAAACAGCAAGCAGGAAAGGTCCGGTCCGATGAAAGCCCGGAGGCGCACTACCCACGTTCTCCCCCTGGTTACGTTTGAAGTGGACTGCAGTCTGAGGACTGTACTCTCTGGGTTAAGAACGTATGCCCTCACGACAGTTGGGACGATCGAGGCTACCAAAGGTTTTCATACTCACTCGGTGGGAGGCTCCGCAGCCTAGCCCGAATACTTGTGTGCTAAGGATAGAAACCAGCGATCGAGGGGAGAGGAAGCGTCAGGCCTTCTTTTGGACTAAACGCAAGTCCTCCTGCCAACGGCGGCTGAAGGCCTTGTGGATCCAGTAGAGGTACGGCATTCCCAAGTTGGTCTCGATCAAGGAATTGACAATCAGTGTACTGACACCGGTAGGCCGGATGCCGCTCAAGAGGAGCGCTGATTCCCAAGCCAATTGGACGCCTATCCCGATGGCCAGCAGGCGCGGGATGCTCACTGTGGCACAATGCCGAGCTCGAGCGCGAATGTTGTTCATGCTCAGCAAGCCATAGCCTGCGAAGAGGATCAAGGCCATTATTCCGTGGTAGGAAGCGGCGCCCCGGCTGATGTGGATCGTTGGGCTGCCTCCATTGAAGTTCTGGCTGAGGAAAGCTACCGCCAACCAGGCACTGACGATCAGTATGCTCCACTCGGGCGCCAACTGGTCGCGGTCCAGCAAGAGCCAGATCCAAGCGAAATTGGTAAGGCCGTAACTGAAACTGAGCCAGAGCAGGAGCCAGAAGGTGTCGGCGCCTGTGACGACCCGTGTGCCCAGGGCAAGGTAGAAGATGCCGTAATCCACCAGGAAATAGAGGATGCCGCCGGCGATCCCGGCTAGGAGAGCTTGGAAGCGTCGAGTACCAATCAGGATGGCGACGAAGATGACAAGCCATGCCAAATCCAGCCAAATAAACATCAATGGGAAAGAGCGGGCGACCGTGTCCATTGGTTGTACGCAGCCTCAGCGCCTACCCCAAAGGAAAAGCCAAGCCGGGCCAAAGTCCACCGACCAATCGGTGAAGAGGCTGCCGGCCAGGAGTTGCTCCCCTTCCCTGGCCGTATAGGCGGCGCGGAAGGAGCCGAGCGGTTCGCCGATACGGCGGATGGCCGGGGGAACGACGAAGCGAGTGACAAGACGGGCAAGGCGATAGACGAAGCGCGGCGCATCCCGCCGCAGGTCGAAGAATAGGAATTGGCCACCGGGCCGCAACACCCGCCAAGCTTCAGCCAAGGCGGCGACTGGGTCGGGCCAGTGGTGCAGGGAAAGGGTGCTGACAAGGAAATCCACGCTGGCGTCGGAAAACGGCAGCGATTGGGCATCCCCGACACGGAAGCTCACCCGCCCGGCCAACCCGCTCGCCGCGACCTGCTCACAAGCGCGGGCTACCATAGGGGCGGCGATATCAACTCCGACCAAACGAAGAGCCGGATAGCGAAGGGCGATGGCTTCCACCAGCAACCCCGGGCCGCAGCCAATGTCGACCACCAGGCCGGAGGGCCGATATTTGGCTAACCGGTGTAAGAAAATCCAGCGCAGAGCGCGGAACTGGGGCATCCTGCTGAGCCGGGTGAAACTCTCGGCCAAGCCTTCCTCCTCTAACCCCTCCAGGTTGGCTTGGCGGGGGGCATCGACCCGCCGCATCCCTTTCCATGCCGACCACGCCAGGACGATCAACGCAGTTACGGCCAGGATCCACCGCCCCGTCCTTTCTTGAGGGCGTAATTCCTGTTGACGAGCAAGCTGCTGCAATTCCCCTTTGGGAGTCATCTTCCCGCCTCATGACCGTTTTGCCGTTCCATTCTCTCTTCTCCTGATTGCCTGGTTTTTCCTTCCCTATTCTATCATACCCATCCGTCATCTCAGGTCTTGCACCAGTTGTGGTACATTGCAAGGATGCACGGATCAAGGATTCTACCCCACCCCCTTCCCGCCCTCGTGGCAGCCTATCGTACACGGCGATTCGCCTCTTCTTTCGGCGAGATCCGCAGCTACGAGGAATATGTTAGGTACTTCCCGGTCATCTCCTACCGTAGAATCGCCGAGGATCCAGCAGCCTATTTCCCAAACGATTTGACGATGTTCTTGCGGACACGGGGATTCACCGGGCCACCCAAGCAGATCCCTTATTCTGAAGCGATGCTTGAAGAGGTAGCGCAGCCGCTGGGCAATTGGATGCGCCGGTGGCTCTCCCCCGGAAAGAAGGCCTTCAGTTTGGTTAGCCTGGCAGTGGAAGAGGTAACGACCACGAAGGGAACCATTCCCTCCTTCACCGCCTTGGCCAAGCAACTGGAGGCCACCGGTTTGGTCATTCTCCCCCCGGAGACTCCCACCCAAGACGCCTCATTTCTGGCCATTTCCAAGCTGATCATCCCTCAGACGGAGGCGCTGGTCGGCCCGGCAGCCCAGGTGGTGGCTTTCCTACGTTCCATCGTCGGTCAGGGAAAGGTTGATCTGCTGAAACCGCTACGCTGTGCCTTTCTTACCGGGATGGCCGAGATCGGCCGGCTCTTCGCAGCGGAAGTCCGGCGCTTGGTTCCCCACCTACAGGTCTTGGAGTTCTACTCGGCCGCCGAGGGCCTCTTCGCCTTCCAATCGGAAGAATCAGCCGGCGGTAGAAACAATGCTGGACTGTCGCTCCAGGGTTCCACTTGCTTCTTTGAGATCGAGACGGGCAAGGGAATTTTCCCATCGGCCGATACTCGGCGCGGAGAGACCGGCAGCCTGATCGTTTCCACCCAGGCGCTTCCCCGCTACCGCATCGGCGACTTTCTCCTCCACCTCGGCGAGGGAAACTGGCGAGTCTTGGGGAAAGATGGTCGAACGACGCGGCTAGGTTACTACCTGAAGCACATGTTCCCAGGATGAAGGAGAGATGATGAAGCAAAAGGAATTGATTACATTTTTAGAGGACTATTTAAAAGTGAAGGAAATCGCTGACGATTCCCTCAACGGGCTGCAGGTGGAAGGGCCGGAGGAAATCGAGAGGATCGTCACAGCCGTCGACGCCGGCATAAGCTCCTTTCAGGCGGCGGTGGAGGAGGGAGCCCAGTTGTTGCTGGTGCATCACGGCTTATTTTGGGGAACCTCTTTCGCCCTGACCGGGGTGTACTACCAACGGATTCGCCTGCTGGTGGAAAACCACGTAGGTCTCTACGCCTGTCATCTTCCCCTGGACATGCATCCAGCAGTGGGCAACAACGCCTTGCTGGCTCGCCTGCTCCAACTGGAGGAACTTGTCCCTTTTGGCGAGTACCACGGCAGAACGATCGGTCTGGCAGGAAGGTTGCCAGTCGCTCGTCCCTTGCCGGAGCTGGCAACATTCTTGGCCGATCAGTTGGAGGGGGAAGTGCAAGCGTTGGACTTCGGCGCTCAAGAGATCCGCACCGTTGCCCTGGTCTCAGGAGCCGGCGGCCATGTCATGGACCAGGGCCTGGAACGCTTCGACCTCCTCTTGACCGGGGAGAGCAGCCACAGCACTTACCGCCTGGCCGAAGACGCCCACCAGAGCGTTCTCTTCGCCGGCCATTACGCCACTGAGACACTGGGAATCCGTACCTTAGGCGACTTGCTGGCCGAGCGCTTCAGCCTGCACCATACTTTCCTCGACTTGCCCAGCCCCTACTGACAAAAAGAAGGGTGGCGCCGGCCACCCTTCTTAACCTCCTCCGCCTCAACCACTGGCGGTAGGAGTCATTCTTCCTCGTATTTGGTGTCACTGGCGATATGGGCTCCGGTGTAAATCGGCCGTAAGGTCTCCCACTCATCCCAGAGGGGGGCGGAGGTCTCGCCCCATTCCTTGGCGTAGCTGTGCAACGGGCGACAGAGTTGAGCAGCGCTGAGGGCATTCTTCTGGGTAGAGTACGCCCCTGTCTCGCCCACCATCTTCTCCAGGGCAACCGGATTGTCGATGATCGGGCATGGTCGCATATGGTTGTGATTAAAGGGCTGCGCCGACTGGTAAGCCTTGAAGAGCGGGCAACGCAAGGCGTCCAGCAGAGAAGTGTTCTTCATATTAACGTTGGCGTAATGAACGAAGGCGCAGGGTTCCGCTTCCCCCTGCGCATTAATGTGAAAATATGCCCGGCCTCCGGCGATGCACCCTTCGGTGAGTGCGCCATCGTTCCAAAAGTCGGCAACCACGACGGCTTTCTCTTTGCGCCATTGCTGTACTGCGTGGAACATCAAGGCCCGCTGCTCCGGGGTGGCCATGTACTCCAAGTCACTGTCGCCGCCGACCGGCACGTAGGTGAAGAGCCAACCGTAAAGGCATCCCTTGGAGATCATCAGGTCGATGAAGGCATCCGATGCCACTTCCTCGGTGTTGGCCCGGCTATATGTCGCAGAGAAGCCGAAAATACAGCCGGCCTCGCGTAGATTGTCCATGGCCTGCATCACCTTTTGGAAGACGCCCTTTCCCCGGCGCTCGTCGGTTGCCTGCTCCAAACCATCGATGGAGATGGCGAAAGCAAGGTTCCCCACTTCCTCTACCCTGCGGGCCACCTCCTTGGTAATCAGGGTCCCATTGGTAAAGGAGAAGAAGAGGGAATCGTTATGCTTCGCTGCCAGCGAGAGAACATCGTTCATCCTCACCGTGGGCTCCCCCCCAGAGTAGAGGAAGAAATGCATGCCCAGCTCCTCCCCCTCGCTGATAATGCGGTCCAAGGTGGCGTAATCCATATCCTGGGTGCGATCGTACTCCCCAGCCCAGCATCCCTTGCAGCGCAAGTTGCAGCGGCCTGTGGGGTCGATCAAGATACACCACGGGATATGCACACCGAACTTCTTCTTGCTCTCTTTCAGCTTGGGAACGCCGATCAGGTTGGCGTTGAGGAAGAAGTTTATCACCAGCTTCTCGCGCACGTTTTTCGAGGTCTGGCGAAGGAGCTTGAAGAAGACCTTGCTCATCGGGTGATCGGGATCCGAGAACTCTGCCACCAGAGCACGAGTGTACTGCTTGTGAATAGGTTCCCTGGCGATGGCGTCAGCCCATCTAGCCAACTTCACCAAGTTCTTTTCGGGATCCTTGGCCAGGTAGTTCAGACCTTGCTTCAGGACCGCTTCTCCAATAATTGACTTCACCGAATCAAATGCCATGATAATACCTCCTCAACAGAGTCTATCTGCCGTAATTCTTATTCTAGGACAACTCACCCCTGCAAGGAAAGTTTTTTTACGGAATACTATGAGGGAGGAGACCGGCGACGGAAAAAAAGAAAAAAAGTGGTTGCGGCCAGGAAAAAAGAGATCGCCCCAAGATAGAGGGGAAGGTCGAGCCATCCGTTTTGCATCATCGCCCCGCCCAAGAGCGGAGCCAGCGAGCTGCACAGTCCAAAGGCGGCGTTGGCCAAGCTGATCGCCGAGGAGCGTCGCTCGGGCGGCACAAGAGAGAAGAGGAAGGCGTTCTGCAAAGGCCAGGACATGTTCATCAGAGCGCTGCGGAGCAGATACAGAAGACTAGCCCATTGATAGGTTGCAGCAAAAGTCATCAATAGGACCATCACCGCTGAGAGGCCTTGGGTAAAGATCACCATTGAGGTCTTACTACGGCGCAGGGCAAGGAGTGGAACCAGGCCGACAGCCACCATGCCGGCCAGGTTGGCTGCGGCGAACCATGGTGAGATCTGCACCTCGCTCACTCCGAACTTGAGGAAGAACCAGAGGGAGAGGAGCTGGACCACGAAACCCGCCCCAAGCCCGACGAAGACCTGGGTCAGGGCAAAACGGCCGATCAGTCCGCGAGCCGCATGAAGCATTTCGAAGAGATTGACCCGTCCTGGCGTAAGAGTGTGCTCCTCCCGCAAGGGAAGGATCAGGCAGGCGGCCAATGCCGCAAAGAGTGCGCACAGCACGAAACTCAGCCGATAGGCGAAAAAGGGGTCCCATCCCCAACCCGCCAACCACTCCGGCAGCCCGCCGCAAAGCGAGCCGAGCATTGCCATCAGCAACCATCCCAAGGTATTCCAGCTAAAGAAATGGGTGCTCTCCGCCACTCCTGTCTTTTCGAAAAGCAGTGGGTAAAAGGTCGCCCCACTGAGCGCTCCACCTAGACCTCCGATGATGCCGATACCGCCCAGCAGGAAGGCACAGGTTACGGCCCAGCTCTCCACCGAAAGGGAGAGAAGAAGGAAACTCAGCACAGGCAAAGCAGTGCCCAGAACCAGGAATGCTTTCTTCCGTCTACGGTCCAGCAGAGGTCCAAGGAAAAGCAACAGGAGTGCGCAGAGAAGACCGGAAATGGTATAGAAGGCGCCAATGTTGAGAGGGTCATAGCCACTGCGCTTAAGATAGATCGGCAGTACCACCGAGAGAAAACCAAAAGACCAGGCGCTGGCAGCCGAGGAGAACACCAACATCCAGGCTTGACGTCTGGCCAGTTTTCGCTCGATATTCGACGAAGGTCCGGTTCTCTCATTCATAGCGGTGTTTGCCTTCGATTGAGCGCATTCTGCTCAGTGTCTGAATCATGATTGTTCCCGACGATAGCAGATCAAGAGCCCGGCGGAAACCGGCGCTTCACCTTGAACCAGGAAAAGGCTATCCTTGGGTGCAGGAAAGGAGACGATGCCTTGCTCTATCTCTATGGTTTGATTTTCTTGCTCTTCGCTTTACTGGCCTTGGTCGCACCTGCCGCTTCGGGCTTTCGCCGAGTGTCTTGTTGGCTGGCTTTAATCCTCGGTTTTGGTCTCTACATCGGCATTGTCCAAGTACAAACGCCTCTTCAGAATAAGCTTTACGGGCTCCTGGCTACGGGGGGTGCGACTTGGCTGATCCTATTGGCCAGCGCCATCCTAGGCGGCCTTCTGCAAGAGGGCGTCAAAATGCTAGTAATCTGGGGAGGTTCGTTTGGTCTGGCTCGTCGCGATCTCCTGTCAGCCGGCGCTTTCCTAGGCGCGGGATTTGTCTTGGGAGAATCGTTCTGGATCCTCTATTCCCTTGCCTCAGACATCGCCAATTTCTATCCTTCACTCACCTTTGGGCAATTCCTTAGCGACTTCTCTCCCTTGCTTATCGAACGAGCCATCCTCATCCTGGTGAACCTGTCCCTGGCTTTCCTTCTAGCCTACGGTCTCCTGCAGCGGAAGACCCTCACCTATTTTCTGGCAGTCTTTGCCCTGCACAGCGCCCTCGCCTTTGCCTCCCTCATGCGTCAATCCATTGGCCTCAGCTTGACCTGGACCTTGATCATCCTGGGTCTCTTGGCCCTGCTTCTCTACGCCTACACGATTTCTATTTCCCGCCGTGAGCTGGCCACCACCCGCCAAGTAGTTCCCTTCCGCTGAACGAAGCGCTGCCGCCCCTCCTCTTTGGCACACCACTGAGCGTCTTTCCTCTACGCTAATCGCAAGGCGTTGGTAACCATGGCAACAATCGGCAGGCCCAACGCTTCCGAAAAACGAAAATACCCCCTTGAGGACGAACCTTCAAAGGGTATCTCTTTATAAATCCATTTAAAGAAAAGAAAATGCCCTGGCAGCGACCTACTCTCCCGCGGGGTTTCCCCCGAAGTACCATCGGCGTTGGAGGGCTTAACTTCCGTGTTCGGGATGGGAACGGGTGTAGCCCCTCCACAATAACCACCAGGGCAAAGGCGTTGAGCCTTGAAAACTGCATAGGGCTAGAGGACTAGAATTTTGCATTGAAGATGACAAAGCTTGATAGGTCAAGCCACTCGGCCTATGCGCACTGGTCAGCTGAGCCCATTACTGAGCTTACACCTCCAGCCGCTCAACCTGGTAGTCTACCAGGGGCCTTAGCGCCTTGCGGCGGGGAAACCTTATCTTGGAGAAAGCTTCGCGCTTAGATGCTTTCAGCGCTTATCTTGCCAAGCATAGCTACCCGGCTTCTGCCACTGGCGTGACAACCGGTACACTAGAGGCTTGTCTATCCCGGTCTTCTCATACTAGGGACAGCGCTCCTCAAGTTTCCTTACGCCCGCGACGGATTAGGACCGAACTGTCTCACGACGTTCTGAACCCAGCTCACGTGCCGTTTTAATGGGCGAACAGCCCAACCCTTGGGACCTTCTCCAGCCCCAGGAAACGACGAGCCGACATCGAGGTGCCAAACCCTCCCGTCGATGTGGACTCTTGGGAAGGATCAGCCTGTTATCCCCGAGGTAGCTTTTATCCGTTAAGCCCGGACCCTTCCACGCGGGGTCCGAGGATCACTAAGCCCTGCTTTCGCATCTGCTCGACTTGTAGGTCTCGCAGTTAAGCTCCCTTATGCCTTTGCACTCGACAGCTGATTGCCAACCAGCCTGAGGGAACCTTTGGGCGCCTCCGTTACAGTTTGGGAGGCGACCGCCCCAGTCAAACTGCCCACCTGACACTGTCCCCCTGCCGGATTACGGCGAGAGGTTAGAACCTCAGCATACCAAGGGTGGTATCTCAACGTTGCCTCCACCGAAACTAGCGTCCCGGTTTCATCGGCTCCCACCTATCCTGCACAAAGTGTGCCAAAATTCAATATCAAGATGCAGTAAAGCTCTACGGGGTCTTTCCGTCCTGTCGCGGGTAGCCCGCATCTTCACGGGCACTGCAATTTCACCGGATCCCTAGTCGAGACAGCGCTCAAGTCGTTACGCCATTCATGCGGGTCGGAACTTACCCGACAAGGAATTTCGCTACCTTAGGACCGTTATAGTTACGGCCGCCGTTCACAGGGGCTTAGATTCAGAGCCTCGCTTGCGCTAACCCCTCCTCGTAACCTTCCTGCACTGGGCAGGCGTCGCCCCCTATACATCACCTTACGGTTTAGCAGAGAGCTGTGTTTTTGTTAAACAGTCGCTCGAGCCTGTTCGCTGCGGCCTCTTCCTCCCGTGAAAGTAAATTTCTTGGGCTGAAAAGGCACCCCTTCTCCCGAAGTTACGGGGCTGGATTGCAAAGTTCCTTAACTAGGGTTCTTCCGCGCACCTTAGCAGAAATCTGCCCATCTACCTGTGTCGGTTTGCGGTACGGACACGTGCTTCCCAATGCTAGAGGTTTTTCTTGGCGGCTTGTTGGGCGGAGTTCGCCACTGGTGACCCAGCAGCTCCCATTCACCTCTCGGGCTTAATGACCCCCGGATTTACCTAAGGATCACCCTACGGGTTTAGACCGGTATATCCATTGACCGGCTCCGCTTACCCCTCCGCGTCCCCCCTTTGCTTTTTACGGGACACACGCGGCATCGGAATATTAACCGATTTATCCATCACCTACGCCTTTCGGCCTCGGCTTAGGTCCGGCTTACCCTGGGCGGACGAACCTTCCCCAGGAAACCTTAGATTTTCGGTGGCAAGGATTCTCACCTTGCTTTTCGTTACTTATGCCGTGCATTCTCACTTCCATCCGGTCCAGAGGT
>CAYXFH010000077.1:0-11298 GCA_964464245.1 uncultured bacterium | reverse complement strand
GCCAACCATGAGTTCGCCGATGAGGATGCCGACGCCCACCAGGTTGAATTCATGTTCGAGAGCGCCCTTCTCGCTGATCCGTTCATGGCTGAACCCCTCCTCCCCGACCAGCGGCAGGTCGGCATCGCCTGGCTTCCCCTGGCGGATTTGCGCTCGTACCGGCTCTACCCGCTGGAGTTAAGACCGTTGCTTGCCCATGGCATCGATCCGGATGCCTCCATCTACCTGGGGGACATCAATTGAACCCGATCACCACCTCGGCTGAATTCCGCTGTTTTACAATGAAAGGAGCCTATTGATGGAGTTAAATCCCGTCATTCAAATCCTTCTTAATCATCGCTCGGTGCGCAAATACAAGCCCGAGCAACCTAGTGATGAAATCGTGGAAACCATCGTCCGCGCCGGGCAGCAAGCCCCCTTCAGCGCGCAGCTGTACAGCGTGCTGCTCTCCCGCAAGCGCAAGGCCCCCTTCGGTGCGCCGCTGCACTTTATCATCTGCGTGGACATCAACAGGCTGGAGCGCATCATGCAGCGTCGGGGCTGGAAATTGCGCACCAACCATCTGATGCTGCTGATGTTCGGCATCCAGGACGCCGCCTACATGGCCCAGAACATGGTGGTGGCCGCCGAGAGCCTGGGGTTGGGTACCTGCTTCCTGGGCGGGGCGCCTCATGAAGCCGACAAGATCGCCAGGCAGTTCAAGCTGCCTTCGCTGGTTTTCCCGTTGGTCGGGCTGGTGATGGGATACCCGGACGAGGATTTCCCGCCGCGCCCGCGCTACCCGCTGTCATTCACGCTTTTCGAGGACAAGTACCCCGAGCTGTCCGATGCCCAGCTGAGCAAGGCCATGCAGGCGATGGACGAAGGCTACCTGCAGCAGGATTATTACCGCAGGCAGCGCGCCAAGATCGCCCTGGAAGAGGAGCGAGAGGAGACCTTCACCTACCGGGACTACTCCTGGACCGAGCACATCTCGCGCAAATGGGGGCAGTGGTGGCCCTCCCCCGAAGACCTGCTGGAGCAGCTTCGCCTGCGCGGGTTTGATATCCCCGGTGACCCTGAAAAAACGTAGAGTGGAGAAAGAATCGAGTTCGTCTCGAAGCGGAGGCGCATGGTTTGGTAAAACAATCAAGGAGGACAAGATGAGAAAAGCCATCGTGATCAATGGCAGCCCTCAGGCGGAGAAGGGAAACACCGCCCGGATACTGGCGCCTTTCATCGAAGGGATGGAGGCGGGCGGCGCCCAGGTGGAACTTTTCCACGCCGGGCGTCTGGAGATCAAGCCATGCAGCGGCGAGTTGCACTGTTGGTACGAGGAGCCCGGCCTGTGCATCCATCCGGATGGGATGCAGGCATTGTACCCGCTACTGCGCCAGGCGGAGACATTGGTCTTGGCTACCCCTGTCTATATTCCGCTGCCAGGGGAGATGCAGAACTTTCTCAACCGGTTGTGCCCCCTGCTGGAGCCGGTCTTGGAGACCCGCGACGGTCGCACGCGGGCCCGGTTTCATTCAGATGTCGCCATTACCCGGATTGCCCTGGTTGTCACCAGCGGGTGGTGGGAGGTCGGGAATTGCGACACCGTGGTGCGCATCGCCCGGGAAATAGCCGCTGACGCCGGAGTAGAGTTCGCCGGAGCTCTGTTGCGCCCGCATGTCCATCTGATCTGGAAGAGAGGAGAGCCCACAAAGGAAGGGCAGGCGGTACTGGAGGCGGTGCGGAAGGCCGGCCAGGAGTTGATCAAGAGCGGCGCGATGAGCCGGGAAACGCTGAGCGCCGTTGGCCAACCGCTATGCGGCCAGGAGGAATATCTTCAAGCCTCCAACCGTTCCTACAGAAAAGCTGCGGGAGAGGCGGCGGAGTAGGGCCTGCCGGGGAGTCTTGCTCAAAGACAGTTCGCGATGATTTTGGCAGCCGTCTCTGCTCCATTTTCGCTTTGAATCTTGATCCCCAATTCCTTCGCTGCTTCTTTGATTTCCGTCCTCAAAGCAAAATGGATCGCTTCGGACAGCTTTTCCACGGTCAGCCTTTTTCTCGGGATCGGTTTGGGACCGACTCCCAGTTCGTATACCCGGCGCCCCCAAGTGAATTGGTCATTGCTGTGAGGGATGATGATACTCGGTACGCCGGCTCTCAGACCTGCGGCAGTCGTTCCAGCGCCTCCGTGATGGACAACTGCCGCCATTCGGGGAAATAACCACGAATGAGGCGCGCTATCCAGAATGAATATCTCTTCAGGCATGTTGTCCATTTTGGACATGCCACTCCACCCTGTGGCCAAGATCCCTCGTTGTCCCGCACGCCCGAGAGCATTCATCACCAGCTTTGCGGTCTGGTCTGCTGAAGCTGAATCGACTACGCTGCCAAAACCCACGTAGACCGGTGGCGGTCCCTGCTGGATAAAATCCAGCAGATCATTGGGTGGTCTCCATTCAATCTCCTCATCCAAGAACCAGTATCCAGCGCTATTGACGTACTCTGACCAATCATTCGGTCGTGGAAAAACGTAGTTGCTGCAAGAAATCACGGTGGGCAAGTTCTTGGTGTTTTGTTTGCTGAATGGACATGCAAAATCCTCAGGAGCGTGACCAAACTCCTTCTTCCAGAATTGTTTTATGGCAGAACTGGAAGTAGACCACATCACCTTCTCAAAGATCTTATGGGTGAGGAAATTGAACGTCCTTCCCAATCGAACGGCATTGTAGAAGATCAATGCAGGGTATTCCCTGGTAGGTGTCATCGGAAAAGGGGTAGCCAGAATGCTGGGGATCTTTAAATCTTGAGCAACAAAATACCCTATTGGAGCGCCTGGATGATACACGATGGCATCCGAACCCTTGCAAGCGTTGAAGAAATCCTTCTGCAGATTAAATACCAAGGACTTCAGTTTATTGAAGCTTAATATGATCTTGAGAGGGTTGTCAGCCTTCATGGCACCCCTCATGCTGTCGCTGGAAGCCACTTTGGAAACGTCACCCTTGATCGGAAAAAACTCTAGACCATAACTTTTAACGAAGGTCTCATAGTTTTCAAATGTGGCAATACGAACCGCATGGCCTGTTTTTTTCAGCGCCACCCCGAGCGCAAGATACGGTTGGGTATCTCCCCTTGAACCTGCTGCCAAGATTGTAATCATCTTACAAGCCCTCCGTAACGGTATGACTTACAAGTCTTACAACCACAAAGTTTACTTCTTTTCCGGCTCCGTATGTCAGTAGGAATCCGTCAAGCACGGTCTGGAGCGAGTAAAAGATATAATACCCGTGGCGAGATCCCAACGAAAACCAAATGAGCAGGTTGGCCATCCAATAATTGGCGTCATGAGGGAAGGGACCAGGCGAGAAACGGGAATTCAATGAATACAAGAAACAGGAGGCATGCACGATGACGGAAAAGACTTCGCTTGAAGCGCTGCAGGAGATCGATGCGCTTTTTCGCAGCAAGGACTACGCCCAGGCGGAAACCCTGGCGACGGAGAGCATCCATCGGTTTCCCCTGGAAGTTGACGAGTTCGTCTATCTGCGCATGTGCGCAGCTACCAGATTGGGACGGATTCCTCAAGCCCTCCAATGGATGAAAGAAGTACTGGATGCCGGCGGTTGGTACTCCGAATTCTTGCTGCGCAAATCTCCCTCATTCGAGCCACTGCAGGGTGTGCCCGAATTCGAACGGCTGGTGGGGGTGAGCCTCAGGCAACAAGAAGCCGATCAGAAGAAGGGGCCGGAGCACCGCATGTTCACCCCGGAGGGTGGGGATCCCCCTTGGCCTCTTTTCTTGGTTCTACATGGGAACTCCCTTTCAGCGGTTTGGGAGAGTCACTATTGGCGCTCTTTGGTTTCCCGGGGCTGGTTGCTGGCCATGGTGGAATCCTCGCTGGGGCATTGGAAAGGCGGGTACATCTGGGACGATGCCGAGCAGTCCCAACGAGATCTGGAGGGGTGTTTCCGATCCCTGTCGCCACGTTACCCAGTGGACTTCAACAAGGTTATCCTGGGTGGCTTTTCCTACGGCGGGCAAAGAGCCATCGAGCACGCTATCAAAGGAACGGTAGGCGCGCTGGGGTTCCTGGTTCTTGGTCCCTACCTGCCGGACTTGGATCAGTGGTCTGTACTCCTGGATGCGGGTTTTCCGCAGGGCCTGCGCGGTTACATCATCACCGGGGAACTGGACGAAAGCCATGCTCAATCATTGGCCCTGGCTTCCCTTCTTCAAGCCCGGGGGATTGCCTGCGAGGTGGAAGACCTGCCGGGAGAAGGACACTGGTTTCCTGCCACTTTCGATTCCAGTCTGTCGCGAGGGTTGGACTTTCTCTTGAATCGGCCCGGCTAAGTTCGAGCTTCGAGCAGAAAGGATCGCATCAGATGGATAAATATCTGCGCGAACATGAGGCCTACATCAGCCGGGTGCTGGCCTCAGCTCCCCCCGGCACGGACTGGGCGGCCCTGCTGGCTTTTCACCGGGCTCACGTTCAGTTCCTGCAGCACGAGCGGCTGGCGCACCTCCTAATCATGCTGGCCTTTTCCCTCTTCGCCCTGGCAGCCATCGCCGCCTTCCTCGCTTTGCCGGGTGTGGCCACCGGAGTGCTGGCCGGCATCTTGGTCCTGCTGCTGGGCGCCTACGTCGTTCACTACTACAAGCTGGAAAATGGAGTGCAGCGTCTCTACCGCTTGGATCGGCAGCTCGTGGCCCGAAGCGGAACCCTTCCACCTTTCACGGGGTGAAGAATGGCACGCATCTGTTTCTGACAAGCCGTCGCTCGATTCCGTAAGACCGCCCCTTGCTCCTTATTGGAGGGTAACCGGGAGTGGCGAGATTTCCCGCTCCTTTTGCCTCGCTAGTGAATTTGTGGCTTGTTCGAGCGCTAATACCTGCCCCCCTGCTTAGGACTTGCGATAACCGATCGGCAGAATCTTCGGTTCCTTCCATTCCTCCCGCAGGATGCTCCACATCGCCGTATCGCGGTAGACGCCGCGGCTGAAGAAAGAGCAACGAATGATGCCTTCTTTGGAAAAACCGACCTTCTCCAAAACCCTCTGCGAGCCCAGGTTGCCGGGGTGCGTCTCGGCCTGGATGCGGACGATGTCCTTGTGCAGGAAAAGGTAGTCCACCATCATCTGCACCACCTCAGTGCCGTACCCCTTGCCGCGCTCCTGCGGCGCCAGCATGTACCCGATGGCAGTGCAGTCCTTGCTCTTGAAATAGCTGATGGTTCCGATGGGAGTGCCGTCTTTCTTCTGAATAAGAAAAGACTGGCTCCCGGTCATCCCGTCGAACCACTTCTCCAACCCGGTCAAGCTGTCCTGGTCGAAAGGCTCGAACTCCCCGACGAAGTCGACATCGTTGAACCACTCGTGCAGGATGGGCAACTGCGAACGCTCTAGAACGACCAAATCAATTGTGTTTCCTTTCAGCATCTTGGGTTATCCTTTCTCCTGTGTTTCGTTTTTCTCCAAATCAGCGGAGTTTTCTTCCCGCAAGACTTTCTTCATGCTGATCCAGGCAGCCTGCTTGATGAAACCGAGCCGCTCGTTAAGAGCCAGTATTGGCTGGTTGTGGATTTCGTTGCTGGTGGTGATGCGGGTAGCGCCATAAGTCTGACAGAAGCGGATCCCGGCCAGCTTGAGAGCCAGGGCGATTCCCATGCGGCGGCAGTCACGGCGCACCCCTGTCAGCCCCTGCCTCAGGCGGTCGGGTTGGTCGGGTATGGTCCAGAGGTCGGAGAGCCCCGCGTAGCGTTCACCCCGCACCATCAGCAAGTATCCGTCCGGGAGCAGGGCAGGATCCTGGAACCACGATTCAAAATACTCCGGCGAGAAGGGGGTAGCCTTTTCGGGGAGGGGCATGTCCTCTACAACTTCACTCGCCAGGTCGTAAATCTTGCGATTGCGCTGGGGATCCTCCTCAAGCTGACGGAAGGAACGAATCTGGAAGCCCTCCGCCTCCAGCTTTTCGCTCAACCCCTGGTAGGGAGTGAAGTCGAAGCCCTTCACCTCAAGGGTGGAATCCCAACTGCGCATATCTTCCAGGAAACCGCGGTGTTGCAGGAAGTCCAGCGCCCGGGCATGAGTGGAGTGGGTCCAGCTCCGGGCGCTCAGCGCCTCCCGTTGCGCTAGGATCCCCAGCAGCAGCTCGTGGAGGGAGGAGCCGATCCCTTGGCTTTGGCAGCTCGGCATAACCTGCACATCATATATGTACTTGTGTGGATGGTACATCTCAACCATCTGGCAAAGGTCAGCAAAGGCGATCACTCGCCCTTCTCTTTCTACCACCCAGCGTCCGAAAAAGCATTTTGGATCCTGGTGGGCGTCCTGGAAGAGGAGTTCTTCCCCGGAGATGGGGTGATCCGGCCAGTTGGCGTTGGCAACCGTCACCACTCCATCCGCGTCACTTTGTTGAAAAGGTCTTGTCTCGATGCTCACTTTTTTCTCCTCCTGGGTCGTCTTGCACTCGCTGCCGCCTACCGGCCTTTCTGAGGGTTGCCCCGCAATCGGGTAGTGCCGCTGTATCCGTTCAGTGGCGCTTCACGGCGTTGCTTCACTTATTCCCTCGGGCCACTCGGCCTTCGTCTTGATGGATCGCCTCGATCGGCAGTGACTGACGATGACCGGACTTTTCAATTCGATGGGATCTTGGCCTTGGGCGTTCAACTCTTCACCTGCTTATTCCCAGGGCGGTGACCAACCCCTCCATTCTCGGAACCGTTTCTCCTTTTTTCCATCTAACTCTCAAGATGATCCATCGAGGAGGAACGATTGATGAAGAAACGGTGGTTGGTAATTGTTTTCCTGGTTGCTGCCTTACTAGCAGGTTCCGTGCCTCCGCTTGTGGCGGCCCCATCCGGGAGGGGCATCTCCCTGCGCATCGGCAGCCTAGAGGCTGACGCCGGCGGAAAGGCGGTGACCCTTGATGCAGCTCCTTTTATCCAGGACGGGCGAACCTTCGTTCCCCTGCGCTTTGTTAGCGAAGCGTTGGGCGCATCGGTTCAATATACTCAAAAAGCGGACGGGTCAACAGAAAAAGTGACCGTTGATTTCGGTGGCCTGGCGCCTTTTCAGACGTGGACCATTGGGGTGGCTGAGGTTGATCTGGGTGGGGAAGTTGTGGCCCTCGATGCAGCCCCCCTGGTGCGGGACAGCCGCACTTTCGTGCCGGTCCGTTTCGTTGCCGAAGCCATGGGAGGCAGGCTGCAGGTGGTGGCCAATCCGGATGGCAGCACCGGCCAGGTTCTTATCCAGCTTCCCCTTTCGCAGAAAGAGCGTGACCTGGTGAAACCCCTGGCCAACGGCTTCAGTGACTTTGGCTTCCGCCTGATGCGGCAGGTGGCTGCTGAGCAGACCGGCAAGAACATTTTCCTTTCCCCACTCAGCGCTGCCCTGGCCCTCTCCATGACTGCCCAGGGCGCCAAGGGGGACACCTTCAAGGCCATGGCTGCCTCTCTTGGCTTGAGTGATTTCAGCTCCGCTTCCTCCGGAGGCGAAAAGCTTGCTCAGGCCGCCTCTCTGCTGATGGAAAGCCTGGCAGCGATGGATCCGGAGCAGGTCACCCTGGAGATCGCCAACGCCCTCTTCGCCAACCGGCAAGTTCCCTTCGAGGAGGATTTCCTGGCGCGCTGCCAAGAGTCCTATCAGGCGGAAGTGAACAGCCTCGACTTCGCTGACCCGTCTACCTTGCAGGCGATCAACGACTGGGCGCGCCAGAAGACTCATGGGCGCATAGACGGCATCCTCGACCAGCTCGAACCGCAAGATGTGATGGTTCTGCTCAATGCCATTTACTTCCTCGGGCGATGGTCGCGGCCCTTCCCAGCCGACCAGACCAGGGAGGCTGATTTCACCCTCTCCGATGGAAGCACGGTACAAGTTCCTCGCATGGGGCAGGACGGGGAATTCGAGTACCTGGAGGGAGAAGGCTTCCAGGCTATCCGCCTGCCGTACGCCTCCAGCAGCCTGAACTTGCCCGGGAGTGACCGCCTCTCGATGGCGGTCCTTCTGCCGGAGCGGGGAACTAGCCTGGAGCAGTTCCTGGCCATGCTCGACGGTGATCAGTGGCGGAGCTGGATGGAGTCCATGGCCGGCCGGAAGGGGCGGATCGAGCTTCCCCGTTTCCGGGTAGAGTTCAAGACCAGCCTGAAGGATGCCTTGATCGCGATCGGCATGGGCGCTGCCTTCGATCCTGATCTGGCTGACTTCTCCGGCATGGCCTCCTTGCCGGCATGGATCAGCGACGTCATCCAGAAGACCTTCGTGGAGGTGAAAGAGACGGGGACCGAGGCAGCCGCAGTCACTGCGGTAGTCATGAAAGCGACCGGGATGATGGAACCCCCGCCGCCTCCTTTCCAGATGATCGTCGATCGACCCTTCCTTTTCGCCATCACCGACCGCGAAACCGGCGCTCTCCTCTTTCTTGGCTCCATCCAGAACCCGGCAGGCTCGTAAACTCCGGGAAAAAGGGGACAGATTTATTTTTCTACTCTTCTCGGCCTTCCCGGCCCTCGAGATTTTACCCGTCTTTCCTTTCCTCCTAATGAGACTGATGGGGACAGATTTAAATCTGTCCCCATCAGTCTTCGCTACTCTTAGGGCGGGTCGCCAGCCGACTGTCCCCGCTGGAGCGACCTGCGAATAAATTAATCTGTCCCCTTTTCTCCCTTCTATTTCAGGAGGGGAACCGTCTCGGGTCTGTCTTGGCACAGAGGGCGGTATGACTGGATAAATAGAATGATGAATGATGTATGATGAAGGCAGAATGATGAATGCGGAAGGATGAAAGATGAATAAAAGCGAAAAGAACGATCAAGAGGGCAAGGGACGGAACTCGGTTATTCATCATTCTTTCTGGCTTCAGCCTGAATCCCGGCGCCTTGAGTTCAAAGAAGCGTGGCCAAAGGGTGACCAGATCGCCCGCACGGCGGTTGCTTTTGCCAACGGGGCTGGTGGAAGAATAGTGTTTGGCGTTAAAAATATACCCAGAGAAATTATCGGCATATCTGATGATGAACTCTTCGCACTTGAAGAGAGGGTGGCCAATCATATCTTCGACCGCTGCACTCCAACAATCATCCCGGAGATCTATATCCAAAACGTGGACAGCAAACCCCTCCTGGTTGTGGAGATATTTTCCGGCTTTCAGAACCCCTTTTATCTCAAAAACAAAGGTAAACACAAAGGGACATACGTACGAATCGGTTCCGTAAACCGACTTGCCTCGGAAGAAACACTGGCATCTTTGGAGCGCGAGAAGCGAAAAATATCGTACGACGAAGTGGTTGCCTACGAGTTAAGCGCCTGAACAATCAATCTCAAGCGGTTTATCGCCGATTACACGACCAGTTCCGGTAAGCCCTTACATGAAGAAAAACTACTAAACCTCGGTTTGTTTGTCTTGGAACGGGAAACGCTTTTTCCGACTTATGCGGCTCTTCTGCTTTCCGAATCACTGGAGAGAAAACGCTTCTTTCCCTATGCCAAAATCGAATGTGCCCGTTTCAAGGGGACAGAGACAAAAGTTTTTCTGGATCAAGCGACGATCGATGAACCGATTTACGCCACTATCGAGCCTTGCATGGCTTTCATTAAGAGAAATATCGCGCTGGGATCGCGGATTGGTGAAATATTTCGGGAAGACCGTTGGGAATACCCGTTGGAAGCCGTCCGGGAGGCAATCATCAATGCCGTGGTACATCGGGATTACGCCATTCAAGGAAGTGACATCAAAGTGGCCATCTTTGACGATATGCTCGAGATTACAAGCCCGGGACCTTTGCCGGATACCATGCCTCCCGATGCGCTTGGAACAGGCCGGTCGGAAATCAGGAACCGTGTTCTGGCGCCCATTTTCAAGGAACTTAAATTGATCGAAGCCTGGGGAGCCGGAATCCAGAAAATGCGAGCAGAGACTCAAAAGTACCCGGAGATCGAACTCATTCTGCAGGAAATCGGACACGCCTTCCAGGTTCAGTTTATTAAAAAAGAAGCCCAAGACGAGACTCATGTCACACCCCATGTCACACCCCAAGGCGCACCCCAAGTTACACCCCAAGTCCTTCAACTGCTCTCTTTTCTGAAGGGTGTCGAGGATCGAGAGACACTGCAACGCGCCCTGGGTTTAAAGGCCATCAAGAACTTCCGCTTTCTGTACTTGGTCCCCGCTTTGGATGCCGGTTTCATTGAGATGACGATCCCCGAAAAACCACGAAGCAGCAATCAGAAATACCGATTGACGGAACGAGGCAAATTGATTCTAACAAAATCGTGATATTCAACAGGGAAAAAGGGGACAGATTTATTTTCCCACTGTCCCTTTTTCTTCTTTCTCATCCCGCCCGAGTGCCGCGCGAGATAATCTCCACATAGGGCTGGAATAGGTACTTTCTATAACGTCGCTTTCCGGTGATCTCTCGCAGAATGCCTTCGTCCACGAAGCGGCGAAGCAGTTGGCCTGCGTGTTTGGCAGTGTTTTCCAGATGCTCTGCTGCCTGTTGTGTCCCGATCACCGGCTTGGCAAAGAGCAGATCCACAAGACGGATCACGGTCAGGGTAGTTTCCGGGTGCTTCGACAGTTTCTGAATCAGGTTGTCCTTCAAGGCGATGATTTCCTGCGTGGTTTGGCCGGCTGACTGTGAAGTCTGGCGTATGCCCTCCAAGAAGAAGATCAGCCAACCCTCCCAGGCGCCTTCTGTGCGAACACGATCCAACGCTTCGTAGTAAGCGGTTCGATGCGCTTTCAGGTAGAAACTGAGGTAGAGCAGAGGATGAGCGAGGATCGCCTTCCATGTCAAGTAGAGGGTGATCAGCAGGCGGCCTGTGCGGCCGTTGCCGTCCATGAAGGGATGGATGGTTTCAAACTGAGCATGGATCAAGCCAATGCGCACGAGCGGTGGAATGGCGTCATCGGCATGCAGGAAGCGTTCCCACTCTCCCATCAATTCTTCCAGGCGATCCGGCGGTGGGGGAATGAAAGTGGCTTCCTGGATCGTGCCTCCGAATGGACCGATGAAGTTCTGCTCGCGCCGGAATTCCCCAGGTCTACGGTACTGACCTCGCACGCCTTCCATCAAGATCTTATGGACCTCTTTGATTAACCGCAGGGACATCGCCAGCTCGTGCAACCGCTTGAGGCCGAAGCTTAGCGCCCGAACGTAATTCACCACTTCCTGAATGTCATCCATGCTATCGTCTGGTTTCAGGTCCGCCTCGAACTCCAACACGCCTTCCAGCGATGCTTGCGTTCCCTCAATCTGCGAGCTGAAGATCGGAAGAGCACACGTCTGAACTCCAGTCACCGGCTATGATCTCGTAT
>CAYXFH010000076.1:0-5718 GCA_964464245.1 uncultured bacterium | reverse complement strand
GGTGTTGCAGCTCTCCGCTTGGCGCAGGAGGTCTGACTTGTAGCGGGCGGTGAAGCGGCGCAGCGGGCGAGGTTGAGGTTCTCTCACCTCCGGGTCGGGGAAGTGGGCGTCCTTTTCTTCAGTAGGGGCGGCGGCCAATATTCTCATCCCTGTCATCCCTGTCATCTCGTCTCCTCTTCCTGGTTCGATGGTTAACTTACCAGCCTGCGGCAGCATGTCTACTTCCATCATACTCCAGTGGTTCATCTCACTCTCATTCTCCGCCCTATCATTTCCTTCTTCTATTTCGGGAGAGGAACTGTCTCGGGTCTATCTTGGCACAGAGGATTTCAAGTTCACGATTGATGCAAAGCCGCGCTGCGTTCTTTCCGCTAACGCGGAGCACAAAACGCTCGTTAGCTACTTTCACGGAATAGTTGGAATTGGTCAAACCTTCCAGGGGTTCAATCTGCAAATCTTTCGCATTTGCCCAATTCGGGATCTGACGAATGATTTCATTCACTTCGGGGGGTATCGGTCTTGTCATCTACACACCATACAATTCCATATCTCGGCTGCCCAACAGGTGCGAACTGAGCAGCCTGGCAAAGCGCCTTTCAAATTGTAATCAAAAACTAGGCGGCTTTGCTCCGGAGAAAACCAAAGCACCTGATCCATGAAGAGTTGGAGGGAGGATGGAGACCTGATCCCATCATTCATTCGGCCAGAACTGACTCGAACGTCTCCAGGAAGCCGGCGATATCCTCCTGGTCAATGGTCAGGCTGGGATCGAGCCTCAGCAGGTTGACGCCAGGCCTTCGCCCCAAGACATAGCCCCGGCGCACCAACTCGCGCTGTGTCCGGATCGTAAGCGAGGTCTCCGGATCGTCTTTCAATTCCAACGCTACCATCAATCCTCGCGAACGGATCTCCTTGATCTGGCCGGTGCGATCCTTGATCTCCTCCAGTCCGGATAAAAGGGTGGCGGCAATGCCTTTGATTCGCTCGATCAGACCTTCTTCCTGGATCACCTTGATGACCTCCCGCGCCATGGCCGCTCCCAGCGGATCGTTTTGATGGGATTGGGAGTACTTCAATGGTTGGCTGCCCAGTCGTTCCAGCACGCCAGGCGCAAAGCATGCCACACTGACGGGATAGCCATTGCCGATGCCCTTGCCCAGGGCGACAATGTCCGGAGAGATATCATAATGCTGGTAGCCAAACCATAATCCGGTCCTGCCAACCCCCGTCGTCACCTCGTTGACCAAGACCAAGCCGTCGTTCGCCTTAACCGCTGCTACGATATTGCCGATCAGCTTCTGAGGAGGGAACCGGACCAGGCCGGAAGAACTGCCCGGCTCGAAAAGGAATCCTCTAATACGATCAAAGGGGATCGCCGACCAATGCCGGCATCGCTCGTTGCACTCACCGGGATCTGGGCAGGCGGCGCATGGCGCCCAATCGAAGCAGAACCACTCGTCCTCCCGTTTCCGGTTCGCTGATCCGTAGGCTCCGAAGTACGAGTCGGTCATGGTCATCAGCAGGGGGCGATTCAGCATCGGCGGGTCGCTGACCGATTGCGCCACCCGCACGCTGTACTCCACGGCCTCGCTCCCCGAACAGAGGAACACACATTGGCCGCCTTCGAATCCCAACAGGGGTAGAATCTCCTGCGCGGCCTCCTCTACGATCCCGTTGGAGTAGCCAAAGCCGGTGTGCGCAATGCGGGCCGATTGCTCCGCCATCGTGCGCAGGATTCTGGGATTTGCGTGTCCGATTGAAGTGCACCAAACGCCGGATTCCAGATCGACATATCTTTTTCCACTGGAATCGAAGAGATGGCAGTTCTCGGCCCGGACGATGTCTTCCAGCAGCAGATCGTGACCCGGGTACCAGATGACGGGATTGATCCGCTCATTCATGGGATAGGTACCACGCTATGCAAGATTTTCTGATGTATCTCGCCTGTATCACTCTTGATTCAGATCCTTCCTGCCAACCTGGGCTGTGCAGAGTCACTAGCACTGCCACTCGATTCTTTTCCGGCCATGCTCTGCTTTTACCGTCATCATAGCAGAATCCTTTTTCCCCACCTTTTGGATGACGCTCTCAGGTTCTGGGGATCGGGGCGTATCCGGCGAGGAGGGAATGGGATATACTATTTCCTTGTCAAATCAATGAAAGGGGATTATTCGATGGATAAGGTAGAGCCGAAGGGCAGCAAGATGGTCACAGGGAGCAGCAAGACGATGACAGGGAGCCACAAAGAACGCAAGCCGCTGCCGGGGGACGAATTCTGGAAGCTGGCTCTCCTTTTATGTCATATCGTCGGCTTTGCGGTATGGTACGGCGCTTCCTTCCTGGGATTCAGCGTACCGGTCCTCTTTCCCTGGTTGGCCGTCGGGTCAGGCGTTCTATTGATGCTGCGGGGGCTCTATAACGACGGGTGGGCCTGGTTTGTGGAAGTGAAGGGGATCCTCACCCTGATTACAGTGGTAATGACGGCGCTGGCTTTCCTGCTGAAAGAGAACGCTTTTATCTTTCTCTCGGTGGCTATTGTGCTTGGCGCCTGCAGCTCTCACCTGCCCGAGGATCTGAGCCGATCCAGGGTGATAGGCCGAAGGAAGTAGCGCTTTTTCGAAAGACATCCCCGGCGAAGGGCAACCAACATCACCCGGGCTGAATGAGGAGGGAGAATCGTGGACAGGGATCGTTCAAGGGACCGTTTCCTGGAGGCCAACCGGGCCTTTTGGGATTCATTAGTTTCGATTCACCAGCGCTCGGCTTTCTACAATCTGGAGGCTTTCCTGGCTGGTGGATCGTCGCTGTTGGCCATCGAGCGAGAGGAGGTAGGCTCGGTGGAGGGCTGCCGTCTGTTGCATCTGCAGTGCCATTTTGGCATGGATACGCTTTCCTGGGCTCGATTGGGAGCAGAGGCGACGGGAGTTGACTTTTCCCCCCGGGCAATCGAGGCGGCCTGCACCCTGCGCGACCGGCTGGGGTTGGCCGCGGAATTCATCTGCTCTGATCTCTACGACTTGCCCCAACGCCTGGAGAAGCGCTTCCAGATCGTCTGCGCCGAGCGTGCTCTGCTGGCTGCCCGATCTGCCCCGCTGGGGACAGATCGTCGCCCATTTCCTGGAGCCGGGGGGTCGCTTCGTTTTGGTGGAAGGACACCCCTTCCTGAACGTCTTCGCCAATGGTCCCAAGGAGAGCAGCCTGCGCGTGGCCTATTCCTACTTCCACCGGCCGGACCCGACACTTTGGGAAGGGGACGGCGACTACGCTGACCCCCAGGCGCAGGTCGACCTTCCCTCCTACGAGTGGACCCACAGCCTGGCCGATATCCTCAATGCGCTGCTGCAGGCGGGGCTGGAGCTAGAATCACTGCGCGAGTTCCCCCTGGCTATGTGCCCCTATTTCCCTTTCCAGGAGCAACGTCCGGATGGCTACTGGCAGATGCAAGGCGGGTTGGACTCGATCCCGATGCTCTTCTCTTTGCGCATGCGCAAGAGATGAGGGCAGCAGTGAGAGAGGGTGGCGAAGGTCCAGCGATGAAGTTTAGACGAATGGCGCGAGAGAAGCTTGGGGTCGTCAGCAAGGGGCAGGCATGTCGACGGTAATCATCATCGGCGCCGGCATCGCCGGCTTGGCAGTGGGCTGTTACGCGCGCATGAACGGCTATAAGGTCCGCATCTATGAAAAGCAGGCCGCTCCGGGCGGGCTTTGCACTGCTTGGCAACGGCAGGGGTATGTTTTTGATGGTTGCCTCTCCGGCGTGGTGGGCTGCGTTCCCGGGAAGGAGATGAGCCATCTCTGGCGGGAACTTGGCGGGCTCTCCGGGCAATTCCTCCCCCAGCCGGAGATCGTTTCAGCCTATCACAGCGCGGACGGGACACAAGTCCTCTCCTTCTATCGAGATCTCCCTCGCTTGGAGGAGGAGATGGAGCGTATTTCCCCTCCTGATCGGGCAGCCAGCCGCGAGATATTGGCTGCGGTGCGCTTGCTGATGCGCTTCACCGATACCATCGAAGCCTTTGACACAGGGGGTTTCGCCAGGCGCTTGCGGCTGGCAACTCGGCTTGGCGCCTATATGCGCTTCGTTCGGAAATGGGAGAAGGCAACCTTGGCTGAACTGAGTCGCCGGTTTCAGGATTCCTTCCTGGGGAAGGCTTTCACAAACACCCGCGGGGACTCCGCCCTCTCTTACCTCTTCTCTTTAGCGCGGCAGGCGCAGGGAAACGTCGGCCGGCCGCATGGAGGCTCAGCGGCGTTCAGTCAGGCCATCGCCTCTCGCTGCCGCGTCCTGGGCGGAGAACTCCATCTCGGGCAGAGCGTGGAGAGTGTTATCGTCGAAGGGGGACGGGCTGTAGGCGTTCGTTTGGCTGACGGCAGCGAGGAGCGCGCCGACGAGGTGATCTCGGCTGCTGACGGTCACGCCACACTCTACGGGATGCTGGCTGAGCGGACCCTGGACCGTTCGCTGGAGTACCCCTACAAGCGCTGGCCTCTCGCCCCGGCCCTAGTCCAGGTCTCCTTCGGCCTCCGCCTCGACCTGTCCGGTCAACCGCCCGTCCAGACCTGGGAATTGAAGGAGCCGATCCCGTTAGGCGCCGATCGTCTCAGCAGACTAACTCTGCATCATTTCACCCAAGATCCCTCCCTCGCTCCCTCTGGGTGTTGCGCGGCTGTGGTCCGTTTCGCTTCCCAAATCCGCCCCTGGCGGACCCTGCGCCAAGAGGGGGAGGCCGGCTACCGAGCCGCCAAGGAGGAGATTGCCGCCAGGATGACCACCTTCCTGGAGGAACGATTGCCCGGTTTCCGCAGCGCCGTCGAGGCGCTCGATGTGGCCACTCCATTGACCTGGGAGCAAACAACCGGCTGCTGGAACGGGGCGGCCGGCGGATGGCTGCCCACCACCCAAAACAGCAGCTTCAGCGGGGCCGAGGCGGTCCCTCACAAGCTCCCCGGGTTGGGCGCCTTCTGGATGACGGGGCAGTGGGTCGCACCGGGGGGCGGGGTAGCGGCAGTCGCCCAGGATGCGCGGCGCGTCATCCAGCGACTCTGCAAAGAGGACAACCGCCTCTTCCGGATATCCGAGGAAGGAGAGCGGGAACAATGATCGAGTGGCCGGAGCTGATCTGGCCGGTCGTCCTGGCTCTGGCCGGCTTGATTCTGGGATTGTTGCTGCAGCGCTATTTGCTGCGTCGCTGGCGGATGGTCGATGGTGCGGAGGGAACCGAGCTGCGGCAGATCCTGCCCCGGGTCTTCACCGGAATAATTATCCTTTGGGTGGTTTTGGCCGCCCTCTATTTAACCCTCGCTGTAGTCCCGATGCAGAGAGCCCTGGCAAGCACTCTCCAGTCTATCTTGGTGGTTTTAGCGATCCTCTCAGTAGGCCTCTTCTTGGCCCGCTTGACGTCAGAGCTGATCACAGCCAACGCCCGAAGGCGGAACGAGGTGGTGGCGACCACCACTCTCTTCTCCAACATCACTCGCATCGCTATCCTGGGGGTGGCCATCCTGTTCGCGCTGGGCGCTTTGCAGATCTCCATCACCCCGCTCCTTACCGCCCTCGGGGTGGGTGGCCTGGCCGTCGCCCTGGCCCTGCAGGACACTCTCTCCAACTTCTTCGCCGGGATTCAAATCATCGCCTCCCGTCAACTGAAGGTGGGGGATTTCGTCCGTCTCGATCCGGAGCACGAGGGTTTCGTGGAGGACATTACCTGGCGCAATACC
>CAYXFH010000075.1:0-4871 GCA_964464245.1 uncultured bacterium | reverse complement strand
TGTTCCCATCGGCGCTGCACCGGGGTCGAAATCTCGGATCAAATAAGCTCCTCGCGCCGCCTCGAAATGAGACGGCAGCCCCAGTTTCTCACGATCGGGGATGGCGATCGGCGGGCGGGTCAGGTGCAGTACGATGATCGGTACCTCGGTGGCCAAAGCGGCGCCTAAAACCACCGGCACCTCGTTGTGCTCCCAGGGGTGAAGGTTGAGCGCTTGTCCTTTCGGGAAAAGTTGGGTGACTCCCGGCTCGAAGATGCCGAAGTGAGTGCGCGAATCGTCGGCAGTTTCCGGGCCAGAGTGGCCGGCCACCCATATCACTTTCCCCATCTGCAACGGGCAATCTTGCGCCATTTGGCTGAAGAGACGCATCATCCCGTACTTGAGATAGGCAAAAGAGCCATAGGTGGAGCAAGCCCCCCAGAATCCATCAAACTCCCGGAAGGGATCCTCAGCCAGATTGACCGAGGCCAAACCGACCATGATCCCAGCATTAGCGAACTCGGTGATCTCCTGCGGCAGCAGCGCCCCTTGGGGATTGGCGCAGGGACTAAAAACGCCGTAGCCGGCGAAATCACCCCATTTCTTAGCGAAGCCGGCGATGTTGGTGGATTCGGCCAAATCTGCCGAACAAGCAATGAACAATGGGCGGTCGTACTCCTTCGCTCCGAAGGCGTTGACCCAAGCGCCGAATTTTGCCAGCGCGGCGCGGTTGGGAGCTTTTTCGCCGGGCTTCGCGAACAATTCCGAAGGGTACTGTCGAAAATCAAAGAGTCGAGGGTCGCGATATGGGTTGCGATCTTTCCCCACCCGGCAAGAGGGGATTTCCCGGGGGACTCTATCGCCAAGGTCGGCCAGGGTCTCCGCCAAGTACCGGCAGAGCTCCTCATCTCGATGGAGCGCCTCGCTGACGATGAGCAGATTGTCGAGCGTCTGCCGGCGGAAGTCTTCCTCATTATCTGGAGCCGGTTCGCCATAACCCACAAACTGAACGCCGTATTTCTCCTGGAAGGGGCGCTTGGTCTCCCAGTAAGACGGCGAATTGGGCGGGTGGGGCGAGCCGTGCGATTTGTTGTCATAGACGCCATAGCCGCGGCCTTTGCGCGTCTTGAACCAGCCGATCGAGGGAACTCGTTGCGGGTTCTCCCCTTCCACCAATCGCTCCAGAACGGCAGCCACGCTAGGGAAATGAGAGCCCTGCTCGGTTCCCTCCACTCGCCAGCCGTAGGGGGCAAACCAGTCCACCGGGGTACCGTGGACCGTGTCGCAGAGTTTGTTATCGTCGATGCCGAAATTGTTCCAATCGATCAGAACAAAGAGATTGTCTAAACCCAAGGCCCAGGCCGAGTTCTTGCTCTCGTGAACAGCCCCCGGGGTAAGCGCGACATCTCCCTCCAGCATAAAGACCCGCACTTGGCGGCAGCCGGCTCGTTGAAGGGCAAAGGCTTCCCCTACCGCTGCCGGGAACCCGTGTCCGGAAGGGCCCGTGTTGAACTTCAGGAAGAGCGTCTTCCCGGAGAACTCGGCGTGGCCGGGTAGACCCCCACGACGGCGCAGAAAAAGCAGGTCTTCGGGGTAGACCAGGTCTGCTTTCACTTGGAAACGCGAGTCGCCGGTGCGTTGGTGGTGGAAGCGCAAAGCCTCGTCCAGGACAGCCATGGCACTGTAAACCAACGGCACGGTGTGGCCTGCGGAGAGGATGAAGCGGTCGCCAAAGCGCTTGCTGGGGTCGCGCAGATCATAGGTCATGGCCCCCGAAAGCATGGTGGCCAGCAGGATATGCACTTTGGAGCGAGATCCCCCAGGGTGGCCGCTCTGACGGAAGTTGAGGGAGATGTCGATGAACTGGTCTACAAGGTCTTGGGTCTTCTCCCAGAAAGGGAGCGCCGATGAAACAGAAACACCCTGCCGGGGGCTGTCATGCTGCCGGGGGCTGTCATGCTGCCGCAAGCTGTCAAGAGACGGGTTATCATGCATGGATTCAGTTCTCCTTTGCCGTTTTCTTAGGTTGGCTTGCCTCTCTCCTCAGTTGGCCATCATTCTATCAAGACGAAGGGGAGTCGATCATCCGTTCTTGGGCAGAACATCGTAAAAACTGCCTATAATCTGTAGAGAAGTCCTCGTAGCCAAGAAGCGGAAGAGCTGGAGGTTGCGCCCTCAAGTCTCTAGCCCCCGGCAGGGTCTAATGTAAAGCTTTCCGCGAGCCCCGGCAAGACACCCTGCCGGGGGCTGTCTTGCTGCCGGGGCTGAATTCAACGGAGTGGATGTTTTTCGCCCTCAGAGCATCCTGCGTCGAACCAGAAACCAGATTACCACCGCGCAGACCGAGACCGAGACCCCCATCAGGATCGGGAAAGCCCAAGGGTGATCTTGCAGGGGAAGGGCGATGTTCATCCCATAAAAGGTGCCGATCATGGTGGGGATGGCCAGGATAATTGTTACCGCCGCCAGAAATTTCATTACCATATTCAGATTGTTGGAGACGATCGAGGCGAAAGCCCCCATCGTTGAGGAAAGGATGTTGCTATGCACCTCCGCCATCGAGAGGGCCTGTCTGTTCTCGGTGATGGCATCCTCCAACAAGTCCTCGTCCTCCGGGTAAAGCCGCAGTGGACGGCTCCATCGTTCCGCCCCGCTTGGCGGTTTTAGGCAGGAACGCAATAATTCTTCCATCAATATCTGGTTCGATTTGAGGGCGATGGAGAGGTAGACCAAGCTCTTCTGGATCTCCATCAACTGAAACATCAGCTCGTTTCGCTGGGAACGCCGTAAGGTGACCTCCAAGGCCTCTGCCCGGGCATTCAACTGATTGATCCCTTCAATGAACTGGATCGCCGCCCAATACAACAGTAAGAGAAAGAAGCGGGTCCGTTTGCCTGGGTGGATGCGAAAGCGCTGCGACGACTCGCGTACCAGCGGGGTCTCCTCCAGACAAACGGTGGCCACATGCTGCGGGCCGATCACGACTCCCAAGGGGATGGTTCGGTAGATGAGGTCTGAACGTTGCATGGGGAGGCTGAGCAGAACCAAGGCCTGGTTTCCCTCCTCTTCCTGGCGGGGCCGTTCATACTTGTCCAATGCAGCGTGAAGAAAGTCCAGGGAGAGTCCGGTGTCCTTGTGTACTTTCTCTACTTCCTCCGTCGTGGGTGCGATGAGACGAATCCAAGTGTGCGGAGAAGTAAGATCCTGCACTTCAGTCAGGACGGACTGGATTTCCCGGTATGCTTTGATCATCAGAGCTTCTCGTATCCTCTCACCAAAATCGTCTAGCAAAACAACGTTCAAGATTCAGCAGCGTCAATTCTGCGCCCTGCATCTTGCGGCTGCAAGAGCTGAAAATGCTTCCGGGAGGCATAAACCTCCCGGAAGCATCATAGCCCGCGGCAGCAAGACAGCCCGCGGCAGGGTGTTCTGTCTGCTCAATCGGCAATGATCAGGCGTGAGGAGCAGGAGGCGGTGAGGAGGGACGATTCCTTCTCAGAAAGCGGAAGACCAGATAGAGTACCAGCAAGGCCAGCAATCCCCACGGCAAGACAGCCACAAGGATATAGAGGAGGACTGAAATGCTCCGCAGGAAAACCTCGCCCACCCGCGACCAGAAAGAATCCTCGCTCGCCGTTGGGACCGCGCCGCTCTCTGTCAGACTGACCTGGATCTTGGAGTAATCGCTCGATCCTTTGAGGAACTGAATCCTTCCTTTGATTTCGTTCAACTGGCGGTCGATCGGCTCAAGGAACTGCCGCACTTGGATAATCTCGTCAATTGTTTTCGCCTTTTCCAGAAGAAGCAGGGCAGACTGTCTCTCGGTCTCCCAGTGAGTCAGATCCACATCCAAATCATAATATTCCTGAGTCACATCTTGACCGCTGGTGGAAGAGCTAAGCACCTCCCCCAGCTTCTCTACCTCCGCCAGGGTAGCAGCGAACTCGTTGACCGGAACCACGATCATCAACACCGCTTGCTGCCAGCCATCGCCCGAAGAAAGCTGGGAAGACTGCATGTAACCTCTCTTCCCCTCAGCCAGCAAGGTCAACCGGCCAGTGACTTCCTTCAGCTTGCCCTTCTCCACTACTATTTCCAGCGAAGCGCTCTTGATGACGCGTTCAGATACTCCACTGGTTCCAAAAGAAGAGTTCGCCGCTCCATCCCCGGAAAGGAATTGCCCGTAGGCATCACGGGGGTTTTCCAGAATTGGATCAGCCGCTTGCGGCGCTTCCTGCAGTCCTTCCACCTGAGTGCCCGCTGGCGCCACTGCCGAGCAGGCGCCCAAGAGCAGTATGGCTACGAGAAGGACACTCAACAACCACATCGTTCGTTGTTTCATTGGCATTACCTCCTTCCAGTAAGACGCTAATCGGGGGAACGTGTTCCCAAGGGCAAGGCTGGGATCTCTTCGTTGCGTCCAAGGATAAGCCAACCATCATCGCCACGGTCCCAGGGATATGGTTTACGCCGGAGCGGTCCTCGTAGGGGCGGGTTCCAAACCCGCCCACAAACGGGCTGTCTCAGCATCGTGACGCCTTATTCTACAGGACGCCCTGCCGGGGGCTATCACCCTGCCATGAGCTATCGAGCTGCCGCAAGTTGACTTGTTGTCGCCAGCCTTGATAATCTCAGGAACCTTTTTACCTTAAGATTGCCTTACCCACTCATTTTAAGAAAGAATCTAGTCAGCTCGCGGCAGCGCGTCCTTTAATGCAATATAATCATGGTCTGTTTCTCCTTCTCTTTACTGAGCAAGACAATACGAAAGAAAGAGCGGAACACATGCGAGCAGCCATTATTTTGAATCCAATTGCCGGTGGAGGAAAGGCCAAGGAGATGTCCTCCCACGCGATAGAAACGCTGCAGAAGGCCGGCTTTGAGGTCTCTCT
>CAYXFH010000074.1:0-3930 GCA_964464245.1 uncultured bacterium | reverse complement strand
GCAACGATCCAGATGAACGCCATCGCCGTTCGATTCGACTGAAAGGGTTTGATTACACCTTGGAAGGTGCATATTTTGTGACGGTTTGCGCCCAGAATCAGATGTGTTTGTTCGGCGATGTGGTTGAAGGAGAGATTCGATGAACGATGCCGGCAGGTTGGTGCAGGTTGTATGGGACGGATTGCCGGAGCATTACCCCCACGTGTCATTGGATCACTGGGTGTTCATGCCCAATCACGTACATGGCATCGTGTCTTTGGCAGGGGCGGGTTTTAAACCCGCCCCAATGACAACGGCGACGAATCGACCGATACCGAGGAAGGCACGGTCGATAACTTTGATCCCACCCCCGAGGAGATTGACGTATGACCGATCGTAGACATATCACACTTATCGACCGCTTGCGCGCTTTACCGACGGAGATGGAGTGGTTCGAATTCAAGAGTAACCGCGTTTCACCTCAAGATCTCGGTGAATACTTGTCCGCTCTTGCGAATTCGACCTACCTTGCAGTTCAACCTCGCGGCTACCTGATCTTTGGTATCGACAACGCAACGCACAAAGTTGTCGGCACCCGATTCGATCCCAACAATCTCAAGGCTCACGGTAACCAGGATCTGCTGCTCTGGCTCTCCATGGGGCTTCGCCCGAACCCAGGTTTCAATATCCACATCATCGAACACCCTGATGGTCGTGTCGTCCTTTTCGAGGTCGGTCCGGCAAGGGATCAACCGGTTAAGTTCTACGGCAAAGCATTCATCCGCGAAGGATCAAGCAAAACTGAGCTAGGCAAGTATCCGGAGAAGGAGCGCGCGCTCTGGACGCGGGGACGCGATTGGACAGGGGAGGTGTGCGAAAACGCCACGCTGGATGACCTCGACCCTGAAGCCGTGGCGAAGGTGCGAGAGCAATTTGTCATCAAGCATCCGGGTCAGGTAAGCGTCGTGGGCGGATGGGATGACCTTACCTTTCTCAATAAAACCAGGATTTTTAAAGCAAGGAGCGGTGACCCACACCGCTCTCCTCCTACTTGGGCGAGCTGAGTCAGCTACGCTGCTCTCGCCAGCGGTGGCCAAAATCTCTTGGGTGTTGAAAGACGCAGCCAACCACGAGCTGGACTACGAACACTTCGGACCGCCCTTTTTACTCGCAGGCGATCGTCTGCAAAAACGCATTCGTAACCTGATCATACGCGCTTTACCCAGTGGCACGCTGTTTCCTCGGGAGATTACCCAGTATGACCCCTGGGTGATTCGAGAGGCGCTTCATAACTGCATAGCGCACCAGGACTACAGCCTGCATGGACGTATCGTCGTGGTCGAGTTCCCCGACCGGGTAATCTTGACCAACGTCGGCGAATTCCTTCCGGGTGATATCGCGACGGTAATCCAGCAGGACGCGCCACAGGCTATCTACCGCAACCCTTTCCTCGCGGACGCTATGGTCGAGCTAAACTTGATCGACATCCAGGGCGGTGGGATTAAGCGTATGTTCGAGACACAGCGCAGACGCTCATTCCCGTTGCCGGACTACGATCTGACCAAGCCGGACGTTGTGACAGTGAGTCTCAGCGGACAGATCTTGGACGAGCGTTACACCAGACTTCTGATGGAGAGGACCGATCTTGATCTCGGGCAGGTGATATTGCTCGACCGGGTGCAAAAGAGGCAGCGCATCGGTCGAGATGAGCACCTTCGCCTGAAGACTGCAGGCTTGGTCGAGGGTCGCTTTCCGAGCCTGATGATAGCGAGCGACGTCGCCAAGGCGACAGGCGAGACGGGCCGGCACATCCGCGAACGTGGCTTCGACAAACAATACTACCTGGATTTGATCCTGGCCTTGGTGGATGAACATGGGCCGGTTGGCTATAAGGAAGTCGATCAAGCCCTCGGGCTGAAGCTGCCAGATCGATTAACGGCCGAACAGAAGCGACGCATGGTACAGAACCTGCTGCAGGAACTCCGTCTCTTAGGCCGCATTGCCAACCAAGGTACTCGGTCGCATCCAAAGTGGGTCTTTATAAAGGCGCCCTGTGATTGAGCAAAGAAACTCGCGCCGGAAACTAATGAGAAAAAAGGGGAAATCCTCACAAATCGCTGATGGAGAAAGCGTTAGCCCTTTACTAAACTGCAGTAAATCCCGATGTTCTAGTAAAGGATTTAGTAAACTAAGCCGTCGCAATTCGCTGATGGAGAAGGCCCTGCCCTTTGCTAAACTACTGTAAATCCCGATATTCTAACAAAGGATCTAGCAAACAAGTGGCGTGGTGGATCTTGTCTCAAGATAAGATGGTTGCCATGAAAGCGATGATTAACGGGTGCTTGATGGAAGAGCATCCTTGGGCTGGAGGAAGCCGCGAAAACTATTGTTCCCCAAAACCTTACAAGTCCTCTACGTATTTGATGGGTGCTTGATCGAGTCGTTTAATGATGATGCAGCTCGGAGGGCGCCGAAATATGTCCCCTTCTCGGTTTGAATTTCGTTGCTGGGTAATTGATGGGAATGATCTGATGACCACCGACGCCAGCGAACGCGGCCTGGAACGGCTGATCTGCTCGGCGCCGACTGACTCGCCTTGCGATCCAGGCGCCGGACCCGCAGGCGCAGTGCGTGAGCGGCCGGCCACCTACGGCGTTGGCTGGATCGGCGGTATGACGGAGGACTACGACCGCGAGTACTGCGTGGATCTGGCCCAGCTCTCGGCCTTCCTGCGAAAGACGCAGCCCGAGGCGGCCGCGTCGCTCGACCTGGGACGGGACGGCCCGACGCGGCGCAGGTTCCTGGCACGCCTGCAAGGGGAGATCAGCAAGCGCGGCGCCATCGATGTGCTGCGCCACGGGCTCAAGCATGGGCCGCACCAGCTCGATCTTTTCTATGGGACACCTTCTTCGGGCAACGAGAAGGCTGGCGGACGCTACGCCGCCAACCGCTTCAGCGTCACCCGTCAGCTTCGCTACAGTCGTGATGAATCGCAGATGGCGCTAGATCTTGGCCTCTTCATCAACGGCTTGCCCGTCGCCACCTTCGAGTTGAAGAACAGCCTCACCAAGCAGACGGTCGAGGACGCCATCCAGCAGTACAAGCGCGATCGCGACCCGCGAGAGAAGCTCTTCGAGTTCGGCCGCTGCGTGGTGCATTTCGCCGTGGACAACCACGAGGTGCGTTTCTGTACGCATTTGAAGGGAAAGGCTTCCTGGTTCCTGCCTTTCAACCTCGGTTGGAACGACGGCGCGGGCAATCCTCCCAACCCGAACGGTCTCAAGACGAACTACTTGTGGAAGCGCATCCTCACGCGTGACGGCCTGACCGACATCCTGGAGAACTAGCCCAGATCGTTGAGATGAAGGATATGAAGACGGAGTGCAAGAAAGGCACGCACCTGCGCGCGCTGGAGGAGATCCGTGCCGAGATCCTGGCGCTGAAGCAGGAGACCGAGGGGTTACTGGACGAGATTATCGGGCGGTGCAGTAAACCATGAAGGCCGGCAACGATCCAGATGAACGCCATCGCCGTTCGATTCGACTGAAAGGGTTTAATTACACATTGGGAGGTGCATATTTTATGACGGTTTGCACCCAGAACCAGATGTGTTTGTTCGGCGATGTGGTCGAAAGAGAGATTCGATTGAACGATGCCGGCAGGTTGGTGCAGGTTGTATGGGACGGATTGCCGGAGCATTACCCCCACGTGTCATTGGATCACTGGGTGATCATGCCCAATCACGTGCATGGCATCGTGTCTTTCATTCGGGCGTGTTTGAAACCCGCCCCAATGACAACGGCGACGAACCGACTGATACCGAGGAAGACTCAGCCAAAGACCTCGACACTGCCCCCGAGGAGGCCGAAGCATTTTGAAGAATATATTGGGATATGCATGAGGCAAATATCCGATGAATGACTCCTGATGGCACAATCGCATTGGATGTCA
>CAYXFH010000073.1:0-4459 GCA_964464245.1 uncultured bacterium | reverse complement strand
CATTTTTCCGAGGCCTTTTTCTTTATCAGATCTTCCTTCGCCAGCGTGTACCATGGGATCCATCCTCCAGAAGAATTCCCTTTTCCTCTAGCTCGCGGCGGATGCGGTCGGCCGAGGCAAAGTCTTTCTTTTCACGGGCAGCTCGGCGCTCTTCGATCCCTTCAAGGATCCAGTCCTCGCTCTGTTCTTTCTCCTCCAGAATGACCAAGACCCGATCAAAGTCGCGCAAGGTGGCCAGTGCCGCCTCAGCCTCGTCGGCAACCAGTCTCCCGTCCAGCAAGAGGGGATTGACTTCGTGCATAAGGCCATGGATGGCCGAAAGCGCCCCCGAGATGTTCAGGTCATCGGCCAGTGCGTGCTTGAACTCCAAGTCATGCGAGCGGATCCCTTCCAGGATTCCCGCTTTCGCTGGTTCCATCCCAACGATCACCGACGGAGTATACTCCTGCAAGCGATGATAGAAGTCCTGCAGGCGTTCCACGCTGTGCTCAGCCTGCTGTAATCCCTCCAGGGTAAAGTTGAGGGTGTTGCGGTAGTGCGTGGAGAGCAGCAGGAAACGGATGGCCAGCGGCGAAAATCTTTGGGTTAAAAGGTCGCCCAGGGTGTAGAAGTTGCCTCTCGATTTGGCCATACGCTGCCCATCGACCATCAGGTGGTTGGAATGCAACCAAACCCGGGCGAAGGTTTGCCCAGTGGCTCCTTCGCTTTGGGCGATCTCGTTCTCGTGGTGGGGGAACATGTTGTCGATCCCGCCGGTGTGGATGTCGAAGGTGGTTCCCAGGTAGGCCATGGACATCGCCGAGCATTCGATGTGCCAACCCGGCCGACCTCTGCCAAAGGGGCTCGGCCAAGCCGGCTCCCCCTCCTTGGCAGCCTTCCAGAGGGCGAAATCGGTGATCTGCTCTTTTTCGTACTCGTCCTCTACCAGGCGCGAGTAGCTGCGGTCCTCGGAAGCCTTGATTCGAGAGAGTCGGCCGTAGCATGGGAACTTATCGATGGCGTAGTAGACCGAACCATCTAATCTGTAGGCATACCTCTTCGCCAGCAAGGTCTCGATCAAGGCAATCATCTGGGGAATGTGCTCGGTGGCCCGCGGGTAGTGTTCCGCTCGCTCCACCCGCAAGATCTCCAGATCCTTGAAAAAAGCCTCGATGAAGGGGGCGGTGATTTCCTCGATGGGGACTCTCCGCTCCAGGGAGGCGCGGATGATCTTATCTTCGACATCGGTCAGGTTCATCACTTGTGTCACCTTGTAACCCAGCAACTCAAAGGTGCGCCGCAGCAGATCCTCGAAGAGGAAGGTCCGCCAATTGCCGATGTGGGGGAAGTTGTAGACGGTGGGACCGCAGGTGTACATCGAGACCCTGCCGGGAAGGAGAGGCTCGAAAGTCTCTTTCTGCCGGGTGGCGGTGTTGTACAGTCTGATCATGGGTGCGCTCTCGTTCATAGTTACTTATTATAAAGGAATCAGCCTGCGGCGGCATGTCTAGTTAGCCTGCGGCGGCATGTCTACTAATCACTCGGAGGACTGCGAGGGAATGGTATGATCCTGGCTATGATGCGCATCGCAATGGTTTTCTTGGCCGTCCTCTCACTGATCATCGGCATTCCCATAACGGGAACTAGTGCCGAACCCTCCGCTTTCCCTGACCTGAGCGGCCATTGGGCCCGCCAATCGGTGCTTGCTCTGGTTCAAACAGGAGCGATCCAAGGGTTTCCCGACGGAACTTTCCTCCCCGACACACCCCTCTTGCTGGGCCAGTTGGTGAAGATGGTCTGCCTTGCTTCCGGCCAAACAGCGCCCTCCCCCACTCCGGGTCCCCAGTGGGCCGCCCCGTACCTGGCCAAGGCTGAGGAGCTCGGCTGGCTGCCGGAGGGAGTAGATACGGGCGACGCGCCTGTCTCTCGCGAATTGTTGGCCTCCATCGCGGTACGTGCTTTTTTTCCGGAGATGATCCTGGCCAGCGGCCTCAGCTTCCCGGACGTAACGCTGGACACAATGGATCCTGAAGCAGTGGAATTGCTCCATCAGTTGGGGATCCTCCAGGGACAGCCGGACAGCCTCTTCCACCCAACTGACCTTCTGACGCGCGCCGAGGGCTGTACTGTGCTGGCTCGGGCAATGGGGCGCGACACTCAGACCAGCGCAGTACAATCTCCCTTCGGTCTGTTGCAGGTAGTAGTCACTCCGGGGAGGGTCCTCCAGGGAGGACATCTGGTGGTGCGCGTCTCCACCCCCAGCGATTTCATGAGCACCCTCCTCTGGGGAGGAAATGATGTTCCCTTTTCAGGCTCAATGGCGGTGATCCCCATCGCTATCGATGACGAACCTGGTCCGATCCTCTTAACTCTGCTCTCCTCCAGCCTGTCCTCATCCTACCGTTTGGAGGCAACCATAACGGTGGCTCCCATGGCCGTCCCCACCGAGATCATCGAGCTTCCGCCAGAAGCGCAAGAGACGATGGACGAGGCTGGCTTGCTCTGGGAGAGAAAACTCATTGAAGAAGCGCTCTCTCATACCTCCACCGCCACTCCCCAATTACCATTCCAAATGCCGGTGAATGGAACCATTTGGGACACATACGGGGCCCTGCGCACTTACGTCGGCTGGGGTGAGGGGAGACATTGGGGGGTGGATCTGGGAGGAGAGCTGGGTGAGGGGGTACACGCCGCCTCAGCCGGGGAAGTGGTCCTGGCAGAAATGCTCTCCTCACGCGGCAACACCGTAATCCTGAGCCACGGTGGGGGACTCTTCACTCTTTATTGCCACTTGGTGGCTTTCAATGTCGCTGTTGGCGACCGAGTGGAGAAAGACCAAGTGATCGCCGCAGTCGGCTCAACCGGCGCTTCGACCGGGCCGCACCTGCACTGGGAAGCCCGACTGGGAACAATTCCGGTGAACCCCTTAAGCTTCCTTGTAGGAGGGTCTGAAAATTAAAGCGCTCAGCCTACAGCAGCATGTCTAAACAGCCTGCGGCAACAAATCAAGACAGCCCGCGGCAAGTAAATAGCCCCCGGCAAGTAAATAGCCCCCGGCAGCGCGTTCTGTGGCACACTGTCCCCCAGGATCAGCTCTTACTCGACTTACAGACAACCACGGCTGGTCTTTCCAGCGAGGAGGCGGCAACCCGTCTCTCGCATTACGGCCCCAATGAGCTGCAGGAAAAACTCAAGCCGACATTATTGGTTCGGTTTTTCGAGCAATTCAAGAGCCTCCTGGTGCTGATTCTGCTGGCTGCCATTATCATCTCCCTCTTCCTCGGGGAATGGGTGGACGCAGCGGTGATCGGAGCCATTGTTATCCTCAATGCGATCTTGGGATTGGCCCAAGAGGCCCGCGCCGAGCAAGCCTTGGCCGCCCTCAAGCGGATGTCCCTTCCTTTTGCTCAGGTTGTGCGAGGCGATCAAGTGGAGGAAGCGCCCACCCGCCTTTTGGTCCCTGGAGACCTGATCCTAGTGGCTGCGGGCAGCAAGGTTCCAGCCGATGCGCGTCTCCTGGAGGCAGCCAACTTGCAGGCCGATGAGGCAGCTCTCACCGGTGAATCAGTGCCGGTAGAGAAAGAGTTGACCCTCTTGTCCGCCCAGGCGCCGCTGGCTGAGCGCCGCAACATGATCTACACGGGGACTACGATTACCTACGGGCGGGGGACGGCAGTGGTGGTCACAACCGGGATGGAGACCGAGATCGGTCGCATCGCCCGCCTCTTAGAAGAGGGGAAAAAAGAGAGTACCCCCCTGCAGCGCAACCTGGAACAGGTGGGCAAAGTCCTAGCATTGTTGGTGGGTCTCGTCTGCCTAGTTGTATTCCTCACTGGCTGGCTCCAGGGGATCCCGCTTTTAACGATGTTCCTGCTGTCCGTCAGCCTTGCCGTGGCGGCCATCCCCGAGGGGTTGCCGGCCATCGTAACCATCGTTCTGGCTTTGGGCACCCAACGCATGGCCAAGCGTGGGGCCATCATCCGCCATCTGCCAGCGGTAGAAACGCTGGGTTCGACCTCGGTGATCTGTTCCGACAAGACCGGCACCTTGACCTTGAACGAGATGATGGTAGAGCGGATCTTCACCCCGACCGCCGCTTATGAGGTCTCGGGGGCCGGCTACCAGCCCAGTGGCGCGATCCACTTGGACGATCGTCCGGTGGAGACTATCCCCCCCAGCCTTGCAAAATTGCTGCTGGCCGCCACGATGAATACGGACGCCGCCCTCACCCAGAAGGAAGAACAGTGGGAGATCCACGGGGATCCCACTGAGGCTGCTCTGATCGTCCTTGCGGCCAAGAGCGGGATCTGGAAAGAGAGTGTCAAGACTGGAGCTCAGCGAATCGCCGAGGTTCCCTTCTCCAGCGATCGCAAGCGAATGACCACCGCCTTCGCTTTCCCAGAGACGATCGAGGTGTTTTCCAAGGGCGCGCCGGATATTCTCTTGGATCTCTGCACTGCGGTGTGGGAGGATGGCCAAT
>CAYXFH010000072.1:0-13975 GCA_964464245.1 uncultured bacterium | reverse complement strand
TCCAGGGCCTTGGTCTTGGAACCGCCCTTGGCCAGGCACTTGGTGATGGCCGAGGTGAGGGTGGTCTTGCCATGGTCAATGTGGCCAATGGTGCCCACGTTGATATGGGGCTTGGTGCGTTCAAACTTTTGCTTCGCCATTCTCTCTCCTTCTCGCGATCGAACTCGTAATAACTAGATAGCCCGCGGCAGCGTGTCCCGCTCACGTAGCCCGAACGACTCCACCAACGGGTCGCCGATCGATTTCGGCACAGGCTCATAGCGGAGGAACTCTATGGTGTGGGTCCCTCGCCCTTGGGTCAAGGAACGAAGATCCGTCGCATATCCAAACATCTCTGCCAGCGGGACTTTGGCTTGGACGATCTGGGTATTCCCGCTGCGCTCCATTCCCTCGATGTGCCCCCGACGAGCCGTAATCCCGCCCAGTACATCACCCAGATACTCCTCTGGCATGATCACTTCGGCCTTCATGATCGGCTCTAACAGCACCGGCTCCGCTTTGCGAATAGCTTCCCGGAAAGCTTTCGATCCGGCGATGCGAAAGGCGATGTCCGAGGAGTCGACCGGGTGAAAAGAACCATCAAAGAGGGTCACCTTGATGTCGATGAGGGGGTAGCCGACCAGTATTCCCGACTCCATGGCGCCGCGAACCCCAGCCTCCACCGAGGGGATGTACTCCCGCGGGATGGCTCCGGAGATGATTTTGTTCTCGAAGAGGAATCCTCCCCCCCGTTCTTGAGGCTCGACTATTAGACAGGCGTGCCCGTATTGCCCGTGGCCTCCGGTCTGGCGAATATGCTTGCCCTCGGCTCTAGCCGAGCGCGTGATCGTCTCCCGGTAAGAGACTTGCGGCTTGCCCACGTCGGCTTCGATGCGGAACTCACGCGTCAAGCGGTCGACAATGATCTCCAAATGAAGCTCTCCCATGCCAGAGATGATCGTCTGCCCCGTCTCTTCGTCGACGCGAACTTTGAAAGTAGGATCCTCCTCAGACAACTTGACCAGGGAGAGGTCCAGCTTCTCTTGGTCGACCTTACTCTTGGGCTCGATGGCAACTGAGATGACCGGGATGGGAAAACGTATTGCCTCCAAAAGCAACGGCGATTCCATATCCGTGAGGGTATCTCCGGTGGTGGTCAAGCGCAGCCCGACGATCGCTCCCAGATCGCCGGCGGCTATTTCCTCAATGTCCTCTCGCTTGTTGGCATGGAGGCGAATCAGCCGTCCGATGCGCTCTTTCTCCCCCTTGGTGGCGTTGAGGACGTAAGAACCACTCTTCATCACTCCGGAATAGACGCGCAAGAAAGTCAACTTACCAATAAAAGGATCGGTCATGACCTTGAAGGCCAAAGCGCTGAGATCCGCCTCGCGATTGGGAGGACGTTCCTCTCGTGCCTCAGTCCTGGGATTGATGCCGCGCACCGGCGGGATATCAAGGGGTGAAGGCAAGTAGTCGACGATCGCATCAAGCATCGGCTGAATCCCCTTGTTGCGGTAAGAGGAACCAGCCAATACTGGGACAAAGCGGCCCTCTAGGGTTCCTTTGCGGACGAGGGCCTTGATCTCCGGGGGAGTCAGCTCAACTCCCTGAAGATACTTCATCAGGCTCTCCTCTTCCAGGTCGACGATGTTTTCCAGCAATAAGTACCGGTATTCTTGAGCCTTCACGCGGTATTCCTCGGGGATCTCACCTATCTCATAAGAGATGCCCAAATCGTCCGAGTAGACAAAAGCTCGCTGCTCGATCAAATCGATCACCCCGCGAAAAGTATCCTCTGCCCCGATGGGGATCTGTAAAGGAAGAGGGTGGGCTCCCAGTCGGTCTTTCATCATCCGTAAGACGCGGAAATAATCAGCCCCCGTTCGATCCATTTTGTTAATATAAACGATCCTGGGGACGTGGTATCGGTCTGCTTGACGCCACACCGTCTCCGACTGCGGCTGCACGCCTCCTACAGCGCAGAGCAGCACCAGCGCGCCGTCGAGGACGCGCAAGGAACGCTCTACCTCGACAGTAAAATCGACGTGGCCCGGCGTGTCGATGATGTTGATTCGCGCCTCCCGCCAAGAAGTGGTGGTAACGGCTGAAGTGATGGTGATCCCCCGTTCTTTCTCTTGAACCATCCAATCCATGGTCGCAGTCCCGTCGTCCACCTCGCCCAGCCGGTGAATACGGCCGGAATAAAAGAGAATTCGCTCAGTGGTCGTCGTTTTCCCAGCGTCGATATGAGCCACGATGCCTATATTGCGAATCTGTGCGAGACTGCTCTGCTCAACCATGATCGCTTCTATGAAAGATTCCCCTCTACTTGACCCTTAGCTTCGCTCAGTGTCAGGCTCTACCAGCGGTATGAAGCGAAAGCCTTGTTCGCTTCAGCCATCTTATGGGCTTCATCGCGCTTCTTCACCGCGCCGCCCATTCCCTGGATCGCCTCACTGATCTCCCCTGCCAAGCGGTCCTTCATCTTCTGGCCGTCGCGCTTACGAGCAGCAGCCACCATCCATTTCAGCCCCAGCGAGAGGCTTCGCTCGGGAGCCACCTCGATGGGGATCTGGTAGGTCGATCCACCCACACGGCGCGGCCGTACTTCGACCAAAGGCCGGCAACGGTCCAGCGCGCTCTGCAATATTTCCACGGCCGGTTTTCCGGTCTTCTCGGCGACTTGCTCTAAGGCATTGTAAACGATTCCTTCAGCAATGCTCTTTTTCCCACGCTCCATCACCCGGTTAATCAACTTCATTACCAGGATGCTATCGTAGCGGGAGTCGGGAAGGATCACTCTCTTGGGGACAGGCCCTTTTCTCGGCATCTTCTCTTTTCTCCTATTTCGGCGAGGCCGCTTTGGGCCTCTTGGCGCCATACAATGAGCGGCTGCGCCGGCGATTCTGAACTCCGGCGGTATCCAACGCTCCCCGGATAATGTGGTACTTGATGCCCGGGAGATCCTTCACGCGTCCACCTCGGACCAGTACGACCGAATGCTCCTGCAGGTTGTGACCGATACCTGGGATGTAGGCGGTCACTTCGGACCCGTGCGTCAAACGGACGCGTGCGATCTTTCGCAGCGCCGAATTGGGCTTCTTCGGGGTAGTCGTGCGCACGTTAGTGCACACACCGCGTCGCTGTGGAGCACCGTGCAGGGCCGGCGACTTGGTCTTGCTCCGGCTGGCAGTTCTCCCTTTCCGCACTAACTGGTTAATCGTTGGCATTTCCTATCCTTTCGCGAATAAATAAAGCTCCCTGATCTCTCAAGGAGCTTGTCCGAACTCTTTCACAACTTCGCAGTCACTCTGGAGTTCTCGTGATGTCGCCTGCCAACTTGGGCAGCGTACTCCTTCTCGAAAACAGACACCGCTCCTTTCTGCTTGCATAAGTACAAGCCTCACTAGGATCCTGATCTGATTCCGCCTCAAAAGGCACTACGCAAACCACTTTGCCTTGAACACTTCACGCGGTTGCACGCAACCGAACCTGAACTTACCCAGATAAGACTGCCCATCGAGAGTTTTGCGGCTCCCTGCGAACAGCAAGAACGTATACTATCCCACCCAAGACTTCTTGTCAAATGATTTGACACGACGGACCTTGCCATCTTGTTTGGGCGACGCATGCGTCGCCCCTACGACAACATGTTCAAGTCCGGCTCCCCCGATTCGTGGAGAGGGAGCTCCCCCGATTCGTGGGAAGGCTCGTCCGGCACACTGTCGGGGACACGGTCAAAAGTCGAGAAATCCCGCCCTTCTCCCGGCAGTTCCTCATCCGGCTCGTCACCACTCAGGAGAACCATCTCCCGATATATTGGCAGACCGGTTCCAGCAGGGATCAAGCTGCCGATGATGACGTTCTCTTTGAGGCCGCTCAATCGGTCGATCTTACCCTTCACAGCGGCTTCGGTGAGGACGCGGGTGGTCTCCTGGAAAGCGGCCGCGGAGAGGAAGGAGTCGGTGGCCAATGCTGCCTTGGTGACTCCCAGCAAGACACGACGGGAAGTGGCCTTGCGCTGGCGCAGGACGTCCATGCGGCGGTTCTTCTCCTCCATCTCGACGTGATCGACCTGGTCGCCGGGGAGGAAACGGGTGTCTCCGGGATCTTCGACGCGAACCTTGCGCAACAGTTGGTGAATGATCAACTCGACGTGTTTGTCGTTGATGTCCACGCCTTGAGACTTGTAGACTTTCTGTACTTCCTGCAGGAGGTACTGCTGACACTCCTTGGGACCCTTGAAACGGAGCACATCGTTGGGGTTGAGAGGTCCTTCATTGAGACGCTCGCCGATACTCAGATCATCGCCGGTGGCAACCCGCAAGCGATCGCCGAAGGGGATCTTGTACTCTTTGCTCTCCCGTGTCTCCGGATTAGAGACCTGAATGATCCGTTCTTCTTTGCCGTCCGTGATCTTCACTTTGCCTTCCACTTCGGTGACGGTGGCATGGCCGCGTGGACGACGGGCTTCAAAGAGCTCTTCGACCCGAGGCAAGCCGGTGGTAATGTCAGCCTCGGCGATGCCCCCGGTGTGGAAGGTACGCAGCGTGAGCTGAGTTCCCGGCTCACCGATCGATTGGGCGGCTACTACGCCCACCGCCTCGCCCACCGTCACCAGGCGGCCGGTGGCCAAGTCGCGGCCGTAACATTTCACACAGACCGAGTGGCGACTATGGCAGGTTAACACCGAACGGACCTTGACGCTCTTCACCAGCCGTTCACCGGTGGCGTCGCGCAGCTTGGAGATGACCTCAACAGCTTCCTCGCCGATCTCCTCATCGGCATGGACGAGGATCTTGAGGACGGAGAGGGACTCCACTCCCTCCTCGTCAATCTTTTGGGCAAGCCTTTCATCGACCACTTGGCCTCGCTTGGCAATGATCTGCAGGCTGTAGATATCTTCGGCCAACTGCAAGCCCTCGGCCTGATCCAACGGAACTACCCCGGCGGCGTTCTCCACCACATCCAGATACTCCAACCCGGCCTTGAATATGCGCTTGAGAAGATCTTTGGTCAGCACATCTCCAGCTTCGGCTAGGATCAGATTAGAGTCTGGGTCGATGACCGAGTTAGCCAGGACAGCTCCCTCAAGGCTTTGCAGGAAGTTGGCGGTCTCCGCTGGAAGGGTTCGGCGAACAACCGTCCTGGCATCTTCACCCATCTGCAGCGTGGCGATGGCGCCACTAGCCCCCTCTGCGTACACCTGAAGCGAGTTCAACTTGAGCTCATCGATTCTTGCGGCCAACTTGTCAGAGATCGCCTCTCCGGCATGGGCCAGGATTCTTTTCTTCTTCGTTGTGGGATTGTACAGATGAGCTGCCAGGGTGAGACCGAGAGACCTCTTCCCCAGAGAAGGGAAAGCGCGCACCGTGAGGCGCCCCTCCTTCTCTAGATACTGCAAGGCGGCGCTGTTAAGATAAGCTCCTCTTCTGTATTCGAATTCCTGTGGGGGGGCAGCCAACTCTTTTTTCGTATCATCGATACTACTGGATAATTCTTTCGCCTCTTCGTCGGCTTTTTGAATATCCGCTTCCAAATTCTCAATCTTTTCAAGTAACGCAATCTTAGTATTTTTATCTTTTTCAAGTGATGCAATCTCAGCCAGCTTCTCCTCAATCTTCTTATTCAGAATGGAAAGCTCGCCTTCTAACTTCACTTTTTCGTCATCTAACTTCGTTTTTTCTACATTTAACTTCTCTAATTTCTTATTCTTTTCATCGATACTACTGGATAATTCCTTCGCCATTTTCTCGGCTTTTTGAGTATCCGCTTTCAACTTCTTAATCTTTGGCTGGTTCGTTTTGAGAGTAGAAGGTGTTTGCTCGTCTTCAAGTAATTTAGCCTTATCCTGATTATCCTTACTCTGCATTTCCAGAGCGGAAAGCTCACCCTCTAACTTCACCTTCTCGCTATCCGACTTAGTTTTTTCTTCATCTAACTTCTCTAATTCCTTGCTCTTTTCATCGATACTACTGGATAATTCTTTTTTCTCTTCCTCTGCTTTTTGAATATCCACTTCCAACTTCTCAATCTTTACAAGTAATGCACTCTTAGTATTCTTATCCTTCTTAAGTGATGCAATCTCAGCCAGCTTCTCCTCAATCTTCTTATTCAGAATGGAAAGCTCGCTTTCTAACTTCACCTTATCGCTTACCAACGTCGTTTTTAAAATGTCCTTCGCCCTGAAATCCTCCGCCAACAAGGCCGACCCAAGCGCTTGCTCACCTATGGAGGCGCCTGGCTGCTTGTAGATGGTCAGAGGGAGCGGGGAAATCAGATCCTCAGCCGTTACCCGCCCCAAGATACGCTCTTCCATCGTCTCGATGACGTTCTTCCCCTCGGTGATGTCGCCGATCTCGACGAAATCCAGCTTGTTGGCCACCGAAACGACCGGCACTTGGAGCGCGTCAAATCGCTCGGACAGCTCCAGGTCGACGTAGGCGCCTTCAGCGGCTAGCGCTTCCCCGCTCGATGGATCGAGTACAGCAGCGGCCAGGTGTTTCCCCAAGGCCTGCTCGCCGATCGTTTTCTCCACCAGCGTGCCGCGCTTCTGCGGGCGGAGCTCGGTGGTACAACAGTCCAGCTCATGCACCACCACCTCTTGAGCGACGTCCACCAGGCGGCGAGTCAGGTAGCCGGCGTCGGCTGTCTTGATGGCCGTGTCGGCCAACCCCTTGCGCGCGCCGTGGGTGGAGATGAAGTACTCCAGCGTGGTCAGGCCGTCTCTCAGACTGCTCTTGATCGGGAATTCGATGATCTTGCCGGAGGGGTCGGCCATCAGGCCTCGCATCCCGACGATCTGACGGACCTGTTTGGGGTCGCCGCGAGCGCCAGAATTGGCCAGCATGAAGACGGAGTCGAAGCGGCCCATGTTGTTGAGAGCGCTCTTCTCCATCTGGTCCGTGGCATCCTGCCAGATAGTGACCACCCGCTGGTAGCGTTCGTCGAAGGTGAGCAGGCCCATTGCGTACTCCTCTTCCACTTCGCGTACGGCTTCCTCGGCTTTGGCGAGGATACCCTTCTTCTCGTCAGGCACCTTGAAGTCATCAATGCCAATGGTGATGCCGGCTTGGGTGGAAGCCTCGAAACCCAGCTTCTTCAAGGCGTCCAGCAGCTTGGCCGTCTTGGTAACGCCGAACTGGCGGTAAATGTAACTGATCATCTTTTGCAGCTCGCGTTTGGGCATCTCCTGGTTGTAGTAGGGGAGCTTATCGCCGGTCTCGCCCAAGCTCTGCCGCACGGTCTCGTTGAAGATCAGGCGGCCGGCGGTGGTCGGAATAATTCGGCCGTCGATGCGCACTCGGATCGGGGAAAAGGGGCTGACCACTTTCATCTCGGCTGCCCGGATGGCTTCCTCGGGAGAGGCGAAGATCATTCCCTCTCCTGCCTCGCCTTCCTTCTCCAAGGTCAGATAGTAGCAACCGACGATGATGTCGCGCTGCGGACCGGCCAGAGGTTTCCCGTTGGCTGGGGAGAGGAGGTTATAAGCGGAGAGCATCAGGATGCGCGCTTCAGCTTGGGCTGCCAAGGAGAGGGGGACATGGACGGCCATCTGGTCGCCATCGAAGTCGGCGTTGAAGGCCGTGCAGACCAGGGGATGGATCTTGATCGCCTTCCCCTCCACCAGCACCGGCTCGAAGGCCTGGATGCCGAGGCGGTGCAAGGTGGGCGCCCGGTTCAGCAACACCGGGTGACCCTTGATGACCTCTTCCAACAACTCCCAGACTTCCGGGCGCTGCCGTTCGATCATTCGCTTGGCGCTCTTGATGTTGTGCACGTAGCCCTTCTCCACGATCTTCTTCATGACGAAGGGTTTGAACATCTCCAAGGCCATCTCTTTGGGGATGCCGCATTGGTCGATGGTCAGATCTGGGCCGACGACGATCACCGAGCGGCCGGAATAGTCAACCCGTTTGCCCAGCAGGTTTTGGCGGAAACGCCCTTGTTTCCCCTTCAACATGTCGGAGAGGGAGCGCAATGGACGGTTGCCGGCGCCGACGATCGGCCGGGAGCGCCGCCCATTGTCGATCAAGGCGTCCACCGCTTCCTGCAGCATACGCTTCTCATTGCGGATGATGATATCCGGAGCGCTGACTTCCATCAGCTTGCGCAGACGGTTGTTGCGATTGATCACCCGCCGGTAGAGGTCGTTCAGGTCGCTAGTTGCGAAGCGGCCGCCATCAAGAGGGACCAGTGGGCGCAAATCGGGAGGAATCACCGGCAGCGCTTCGATAATCATCCACTCCGGCCGTTGTTCCGACTTGCGGAAGGCTTCCACGATCTCTAGCCGCTTGGCTGCTTTGGCCCGGCGCTGGTTAGAGCCGGAGGCCCGCTCCAACTCACGGTAAAGCTCACCGGCCAGCTTGTCCAAATCGATGTCGGCCAGTAGCTTCTTCACCGCTTCGGCCCCCATCCCCACCTGGAAAGCGTGTGGTCCAAAACGCTTCAAGCAGTCTTCGTACTCTTCCGGGGGGAGCGGTTGCTTATAAGCCAGCTCCTTGTTTTTACCCTTCCATTCGTAGGTGAGGCCGCCTTTGCCAATATCCGTGACGATATACCAGGCGAAGTAGACGACACGCTCCAGCGAGCGCAAGGGAACATCCAAGAGAAGGGCGATGCGTGAGGGGATGCCGCGCAGGAACCAAACATGAGCCACTGGGGCGGACAGCTCGATGTGCCCCATTCGCTCGCGGCGCACGCGCGAGGTTGTTACCTCGACATGGCAGCGCTCACAGATCTGGCCTTTGTAGCGAATCCGCTTGTACTTTCCGCAATGACACTCATAGTCTTTTTCCGGCCCGAAGATGACTTCACAGAATAAGCCCTCAGGCTCTGGTTTGAGGGTGCGATAATTGATCGTTTCCGCTTTCCTAACTTCGCCGTGAGACCAAAGGCGGATCTGTTCCGGCTTGGCCAGCTTGATCTGGATATGGTCGAACTCGGGTCTAAAATCGAACGTGTCTTTCATGTTAGAGGACACGCCGCCGCGGGCTATTCTCTTACTCGTCGTTTCTAGCATTTGAGTCCTTTTCCGGCTGCACATTGAGGATTAAATCGAGCTCATCAACCTTCTTGCGAAGGTCTTCGTCGCTTTCCTTAAGCGTGATCTCACCGGCTTTCTCAGAGATCAGCTTGAAATCAAGACACAATCCCTGCAACTCTTTCATCAGCACTTTGAAGGATTCCGGCAGGCTGTAGGCCAGTGCATCTTTCCCTTTCACGATCGACTCGTAGGTCTTAATGCGGCCGCTAATGTCGTCCGATTTTACCGTCAGCATTTCCTGCAACACCGAGGCAGCTCCATAGCCTTCAAGGGCCCACACCTCCATCTCGCCGAAACGTTGTCCGCCGAATTGGGCCTTGCCGCCCAACGGCTGTTGAGTGACGAGCGAGTAGGGACCGATCGAACGGGCGTGGATCTTATCCTCCACCAAGTGAATCAGTTTCATCATGTACATCACTCCCACCGCTACCTCGCGATCGAAGGGCTCGCCGGTGCGGCCGTCAAAGAGAACCGTCTTGCCCGTTTCCGGGAGGCCAGCCTCGCGCAGCTTTTCTATTACTTCCGCTTCAGAAGCTCCGCTAAAGACAGGCGTGTAATAACGCTTTCCTTCCTTCTCCCCGGCCCACCCCAGATGCAATTCGAGGATTTGGCCAACGTTCATGCGCGAAGGAACTCCAAGTGGGTTGAGGACCACATCGACGGGGCGTCCATCGGGAAGAAAGGGCATGTCGGCCTGCGGCACAACGATCGAGACGACCCCTTTGTTGCCGTGACGGCCGGACATCTTATCCCCCTCCATCACTTTGCGCTTCTGGGCGACGAAGACCTTCACCTTTTTCAATACGCCGGTCTGCAGTTCGTCTCCAGCCTCCTTGGAGAAGACCTTCACACCGACGACAGTGCCTTTCTCGCCGTGCGGTACTCGCAGGGAGGTGTCACGCACCTCACGCGCTTTCTCCCCGAAGATAGCCCTTAGCAGGCGCTCCTCTGGTGAGAGTTCGGTCTCGCCCTTGGGGGTGATCTTACCGACCAGGATGTCGCCGGCCCGCACCTCGGCGCCAATGCGGATCACTCCATCCTCATCAAGGTTGCGCAGCATATCCTCAGAGACGTTGGGCACTTCGTGAGTGATCTCTTCCGGCCCCAATTTGGTGTCACGCGCGGCCACCTCGTACTCCTCGATGTGGATCGAGGTGTACACATCATCGCGAACCATGCGCTCGGAGAGGACAATGGCATCCTCGTAGTTGTATCCAGCCCAGGGGAGGAAAGCGACAAGCACGTTGGCCCCCAAAGAAAGCTCGCCTTGGGAGGTGGCCGCGCCGTCAGCCAAGGGGGCGCCAACCTCCACCTTTTGCCCCTTGCGCACGATCGGGCGCTGGTTGATGCAAGTGGCCCGGTTGGATCGGTTGTATTTCTTCAGAGGGTAGGGGTCGATGCCGCGTTCAGTTTGGACTTCAATGCGATCAGCGGTGACGCTTCGCACCAGACCCTTGTGCTGGGCGATGATCACCTCACCCGAGTCAATAGCCACGCGCGGTTCCAGGCCGGTGGCTACCAGAGGCAGCTCTGGCTTGAGGAGGGGAACAGCCTGACGTTGCATATTGCAACCCATCAAAGCACGGATCGGGTCGTCGTGCTCGAGGAAGGGGATCAGGGAGGCCGAGACGCTGAAGACCTGACGCGGGGATATATCCATGAGATCCACCTGGGAGGGGGGAACCGTCTCGAAGCCTTCTCCATGGCGGACTAAAACTTCCCGCGCACTAATTTTTGGGCGCTGTTGATCCTTGCTCTCCTTAATCTGCATTTCCAGAGCGGGAAGCTCGCCTACTAACTTCGCCTTCTCGCTATCCGACTTAGCTTTTTCTTCATTTAAGTTCTCTAATATCTTGTTCTTTTCGTTGATGCTTGAGGATAATTCTTTGGCCAGTTTCTCGGCTTTTTGAATATCCGCTTTCAACTTCTTTATCTTTGGCTGGTTCTTTTTCAAGATAGCAGGTGTTTGCTCTGCTTCAGAACTCCCTGCCGGGGGCTGAAGTGATGCAACCTCAGTAGTTTTTGTTTTGATATCATTTTGAGCAGTAGACAAATTTCCATTCAAATCGCTAATTGTTTGTGTCGTTGCTTTTATGCCGGCAACATATCCTGCGATCTTGATGTCAACAGCAGCAAGGTTTTCTACCTTTAGAGCTAAGTCAGATAGTAATTTTTGCTCTTCTGCCTTGTAATCTTCCCCCAGAATCTCATGATCATCTCCGAGAGGAACGTTGGTTTCGGAGATGCGAAGCTTCTCCTCCTCATCCGCGGTCAGGTAGACGATCTCCTCGCTAACTCTGCCCTCGTTCACCTTTCGATAGGGGGTCACCAGGAAACCGTATTCATTGACCTGGCCATAGTTAGTCAGGGAATTGATGAGGCCGATGTTGGGACCTTCCGGCGTCTCGATTGGGCAGACCCGGCCGTAATGTGAGTAATGGATGTCGCGGACTTCTACACCGGCTCTATCCCGGTTCAGACCGCCGGGTCCCAGTGAGGAAAGGCGGCGTTTGTGGGTGAGGGCAGAGAGTGGGTTGGTCTCATCCATGAACTGGGAGAGCTGGCTGCTGCCGAAGAACTCGCGAATGGCTGCCACCACAGGGCGGGGGTTAATCAAAGCCTTGGGGTCAGCTTCCTCCGGGGCAACCGTCGTCATCCGGTCCCGGATGTTGCGCTCCATGCGTACGAATCCCATCCGCAACTGATTCTGGAGAAGCTCGCCGACGGTGCGCACGCGGCGGTTGCCCAGATGATCGATCTCATCGCAGTCCCGTGGGGGAAGCATGATGAGTTGCTGAGCCAAGAGGATCCCATAACCTTTCTGGAAGGGAACCAGATCCTTTTTCACAAAGAAACGGCGGGTCAGGGAATCCTGAAAGTACTCTCCCAGTCGATTCAGGCGGAATCGGTCCTGATCGCGCAGATAGCGGCCGGCTCCCGGGTCGAGGGAAACACGCGCCGTCTCGCCCTCTTGCTCGTAGCGCAGGAAGGTGCAGATCATCTCACCCGGCATCGGACGAAATTCCTCCAGTAGCAGCGCCCGCACGGTGGCGTCCAGGTAGTAACCGCTTCCAGCAGCGCCGCTCTTCAAGCCGAGGAAGAAGCGCACGATCTCAAGGATGTCTTCCTTGGTAATGGTGCGGTTCTCCAACGCTGGGTGGTTCGCTTGGGAGGGATGCAGCTTCTTATTCAGCTTGTAGCGGCCAACGGCGCCAAGATCGTTGCGCTTGGGATCCAGAAAGAGGTTCTTAACCAAGGCGCGAGCCGAATCGCGGGTAGGCGGTTCGCCGGGGTGAAGCCGCTTATACAACTCGATCTGCGCCTCATCCTGACTCGCCGAACTGTCCCGCTTGAAGGTGGACTCCAGGTCCGGATCCAGGACGTTCTCCACAATCTCCAGATCCTCAACCCCAGCCAAGGCAAGGCGCAGGAGAAGGTTTTTGTCTAGCACTTTTCCAGATTCAGCAAGGACTGAATTGGAAGAAGGGTCGATCACCGAGTCAACCAGAACGGCCCCCTCCAACCCCTTCAGGAAGTTAACAGTCTGGGCTGGGAGAGGTTCTTCTACCACTTGGAACCTCTTCACGCCGGCGATCAAGGCGAGAAGCAAGCTTTCGCCGCAGAGCATTTGCCCGCACTCGGCCAGGACTTCACCACTGCTCGGATCGCTGACCGGTTCGGTCAGAATCTTCCCGGTGAGCTCCTGCAGCGCTCCTCTTACTTCGAGCGGCAAGGGCGCCTCCAGCATCCGGCAGCGCGGGGCGCCGGAAAACAACACCTTCAGCCAGGCCGGCTCGTCAAGAACCTGGCCGGCAGGAAGTAGCAAGTTCCCGCTTTGCGGGTCAGCGAGATCCTCTTCCAGGATCGCGCCAGTGTTCTTCTCCAGGAAAGCGCGAATCTCGGCGGGTAGGGCGAAGGACAGGCTGATCGGCTCCACCCCGGAGGCAAGCAAAACTCGAATGAGCGCCCCGTCCAGCAACTGCCCTTTGGTTCCCACCAGTTTATCATTCGCATCGATCAGATCAGCAGCCAAGCGAGCAGAGAGTCCAGCTAGGAAACGATCCAGCATCAGGTGCAGAGAAACCACCACCTCGAGGTGTTCCACGCCGGCCTTAGCCAGTTTGCTGAGTTCTTCTTCGGTGAGGGTCTCTCCCCGCTTGGCCAACGTTTCCCCTCCCTGTGGGTTGGTGACATCTTCCGCTATAACTTTCCCGGCCAGATAAGGGATCTCACCCTTGACCAGCGGAAGATCCAGTAAAAGCTGATCTGCGCCAGCCAAGAAGAGCTGGTAGAGGGCTTTTTCACCCAAGGTCTTGCCTCGCTCGGCAAGCGTTCCCTCGCGTAGAAAAGAGTCCATCCCAGGCGCCATGGAGAGGCGCATGGCAACCGCCTCCAGTTTGTTCATGCTGAAGAGAACGCGCTCGGTTAAGATGTCCCCTCGCTCGGCCAAGATGCGGCTGCTGATGGGGTCTTTCACGGTCTCGGCCAAAGTTAGTTCCTTGAGATATCCCTCCAACTGGGATCGAAGCGGGACAACCAGGCTGACCTCTTCCAAGCCGGACTGACGAAGCTGCTGCAGCAATCGCTGGCTAAGAACAGAGCCGCTTTCGGCGATCACTGCGTTTGAGTTGGGGTCTTTCACGGTCTCGGCCACCAAGCGAGCGTAGCGAGGATCCTGAATGGAATCGGCCAGCGTTTTCCCAGTCAACTCCGACAGCGCCTCAGCGATCAACTTCTCCGGCCGGCTGAACTGCAATAGAAGCTTCTGTTGCAAGCGTTGCTTGGCATTGCGTAGCGGTGCATCAGTACGGAGATCGATTTCTTTTCGAGGGAGGTTCTCCAGCCAACGATGGAGTGCCGGAGCCAAATCTAATGGTGCGCCCCCTTCTTCTTGTTCCGCGTCTAGGGCTTTCTGCCGCAGCCCGTGGAGCTTTGCATCGAGTTGCTTTC
>CAYXFH010000071.1:0-12398 GCA_964464245.1 uncultured bacterium | reverse complement strand
ATGTTTCTTTGGAGGCCATCGCATTGAATAGCATACCAAGGCTGCAAAAGCACCCGCCGCTTGCGAACTCTCGAATGAGTTTTCCCCGAGTCGGACCGCGAAATTCCAAAGGAACTGGGAGAAGGCGCGCGTTCTACACGCTCGGAATCTTGGCAGGAATAGCCAGTCCTGCGGAGTGACGAAGGCTAAAGCACCGCCCTTGTCAACCCATCGCTCAGCCCGCACCAGAAATAAAGTCGCGAGGTTGTTCTTCGCTTCTGGTGCGTAATTGTCGCCGAAATCCCGAATCACTTTATCTTGTAGGCCCCGACCAAGATATGGAGGATTCGTAATGACCAGCGTGTATTCGCCAACCAGAAGTTCGGCGGCCTTGACCATGTCGGCGGCAGCGATGACCCGCTCGTGGGTTTCGTCGTCGGCTTTCTCGGCCTTTCGGACTGCAGCCAAGTACGGCTGGATCGTCTCGTAGTCGGCGGCGAAAACGTTGCCTGCGAGTTGCTTGGGATCAATGAGCGAACCGAGCGTCGGCGCCTGCGAGAAAAGCCGGTGCAGGTTCAGCAGGCCGTTCTTGATTCTCTCGCGCTCGTCTGGAAGCGTGGGCATGCCTAACTGCTCGGCTAGCTTCACCCACTCTTCAGCGGTGCTCTGCGGCCCGATACCGGTGCAGGCGATGTGCAATTCCGGCAGTTCTCGGTAGCCGATGGCGCCCTCACCCTCTACCGTCCTCCTAGATGGCGAAGAGAGATTGGGGAGAGTCCAAGCGGCAAAAGCTAGTGCGAAGGCGGCGATCTGACAGCAGCGCTCATCAATCTCCAATCCATAGAGGTTGTCGTGCAACACCGCATCCACCGCTTCACGAGCCGACAGATTTTCCTCGGCCATTCGCATGGCAACCAGGATGTAAAGCGCGGCGACGAGGAAATGACCGGACCCGCAGCACGGGTCAAGCAGCTTCAGTAGGCGGATGGCCTTGGGCCACTCGTTAAATGTCCCGGCGGCGGGACACCAGCTTCCGGAGGCATCACGAACGAATCGGAGGTACTCCCAGTTTACCCCTGGCAGGGCAATCTTCCGCCGCAGATCTTCCTCGCTGGATGCGTTTTTCAAGTCATCGGTCGAAAGCTTCCGGCCTGCCCACCAAGCGCCCAGGGTATTGTGAAGCAGGAAAAAGACCATGTATGGCTCGGTGAAGAGCTGAGTCACCGCTGATATCTCATCCGCGCCAATTTTCACCCCGGAGCGATTGACCTTATCCTTCTTCTTGCTCTGCCAGAACTGGTAGACCCACCCCAGCGCGTCGGAAGCGGTGAAGACTGCCTGCGGCAGCGAAGCCAGCAGCTTTTCCAGCCTGAGTATATGCTCCCTGGCGAAGGACACTTGGAGCAGCGGGTCGTCCGGGCGGAAGATTTGCGGCAGCATCCGCTGGGCACAGCGGGAGGCAAAGACCCAGACGTCCACACCGCCTTCTTTGGCCAGTTCCTCGGCTTCGGCCAGGCTGATGGCCATGTTCTCTTGCGGTTCGATGAGCAGGCCGTTCTCAGCCAGGAACCTGGCGAAGAGAATCCGATGCCAGTGCTCGTAGGCGCAATCGCCGATCAGGTGATCGATGGCGAGACGACCGAAGGCATCCTGCTGGTCCCCTAGTTGCCGCGCCCGGGCGCGGAGGGCTTTACGTAACTCACGTTGGGTGGCCTTCATGTGCGGATATGGTTCGTAGTGATGGACGGCTAGGGCTTCCAAGGCCGCGCGAGCGCCAGACTCAGCTGCGTCGCGGGCCTCGATGACGACGCGCTCCAACTTATTTCGTAGTTCACTTGCCAGTGTCGGCATTAGTCAGCACCTCCCTCGGCAGCATTCCGGCTCGCCGTCACATGGCGCTTCATATTCAGCGAACGGCAGGTCTTGGTCCAGCCGGCCTTTGAGCCGGTTATTCCATTGGGGATGGCGAAGCCAATCACATGGCGTAACATACGAATCAAGCCCAGAACGGCACATAGTTGGCGCCCCACCGTGATCCCGATATCCGTGTATGTTGTCATTCGGAACATGGTGTGGAGCATTTCTAGTAGAGGTCGCGGAACACTGGTTGGGGCTGCTTCGCCAAGATCTCGCCACATCTCGCCACATCTCGCCAACTCATACGCCACCGCCCTTCGGCTCACCGGCTGCCAGAACGTACTTGGATTGCGGGCCGGTCCCACGCGGAGACAAAACGCCCTTCTTGACAAGATCCTTCAAATCTCTGTTCGCCGTGCGCGACGAGACACCCAGCTCTCTCTCGTATTGGGTTCGGGTGATTTGGCCCCGTTGCTGCACGTAGAGCATCACTCTCATTTGCCGGTCGTTAAGCTGCACCGCCTTGACCTCGCCCGGTGAGAAGACTACCCGGAAGGTATGGCCTTGCACTTCGAAGTTGGGCTCAGGCAAACGCTGGGCGTGGCAGTCGTCCAGAATGCGTTGGATGCCCGTGCCGAATTGCTCGATGTATTTGATAAGGAAGAAGGCATTCGCAATGAGCTTGTTGCGTGGCTTGGACTCGTGCTGGCGGCGGAGATCCTCGACCGTCATGCCCTCCGGCAACTCGCCCGGGTTCCAGACCTCCAACCGGTCATCAAAGATTCGGATCTGCACATTGGCCGAGCTGGCGTAATCCCGATGGCAGATGGCATTGACGACGGCCTCGCGCAAACCCTCCAGTGGGTACTCCCATTTTTCATCGCGGCGAATCCCCTTGATCTCCGCTGCCATGCGGATGTTCCGTTTCACAAACGCCATGACTTCCTCGACCTGCTCGATGATGTTGCCTTGGATGACCTTCATGTCGAGGAAATGGACTTCCGTGGTCCCTTTGAATCGGGCGCAGCGAACCATCGCCTGGGTCAGCAGGCGCTGAGGGTTCCGACCGAAGAGCAGCACGGCAGCCACGTTCAGATTGCCATTCTGGATAAATCCGAGCTGCCGTAAGACGTGGCCTACCGAGGTCTTATCAGGGACCTTCCAGCGACGCTCGGTCCGAGCGACGACGAGAAGACGGCGAACTAGCGCAGAATCAATGTCCTCATCGACGGTGGCGTCGGTCAGCTTCGATTGGTCCCAAGTGACCCCGCGACTTGTCATGAACAGGGAAAAAGCTTCCTCTTGGGACAGCCGTTGGTTCGTTCGCCCCGACCGACGGTAGGGTCGGTCAAAAGCGCAGACTGGCTTCGGCGTGCTCTCAGATACGGACACAACGACAATCGTCTTGCCGTCCCGTTCAATGCTTGAGATGGAAGGCGTTATCCGAGGACTTGTGCCCTGCACGATCTTGTTGGCGAGATCCTCCAAGGCGCCCTTGCCGAGCTGGACGCCGCAAACCTCGCCAGTTGGTTCAACGCCGATGCATATCTGGCCGCCGTGGAGGGACGCCATAGCCGCAGAGGCCACAACGATCTCTTTCCACTCGCCAAAGGATCGCTTCCACTCGACGGTTTCGCTTTCTCTACGGAGCAGGTAAGTAAGGTCTTCTTTCAGCATCCCAGTTCTTCCTTCTGATTCAGGCAATGACAATGGGGCCGTCGTTCAGTTTCTCCAGAAGTTTCCGTTCTGTCTCGGCGAGCCATTCGCTCACTTCGTTTTTTGTGCTTAACGTTCCGCTCGTCAAGCGGACGTGCTGCGTCTTTGGCTCCAGCAGCTTTGCCGCGACCATTGCGACGCGGGCGAACTGCTGGAGCAGCGCGTCGGTCTTGATCTTCCACGCCGGCAGAGCGGTCTGCTCCAGCGTGCGGATGAGGTCAGCCTCGGCGCCGATAGTTAGCGCTGGCAATGCGTCAATGCCTTCATCTGTGAGTATCTGCTTTTGCTGCTCGGCCTCGAGCTTCTTCCAGCTTTCGCCGGCAGTTAGGGAAGCCATCTGCTCGTAGTAGGTTTTTTCGCACTCAGCGTGGGCCACGGTGACAGCAGCACGGAGCGCATCGACAGCGGCCTTCCGGATGTCCGGCACAGGGTCGCTCGCATCGAGCAACCGGCGCTCCGACTTCACCGCCTCGGCCTGACTGCGGAGTTCGTTGTCTCCGGGCATGGTGTCGGCATGTTTGAGTAATGCGCAGAGCGTTTCCCAGGCGGGCTTGCGTTTACCGGCAAGTTCAGCCAGCTTAGCCCAGACCTTGGCCTGCTGGGCGAGCGTGTCATGCTGTTTAAGGATTTCCATCAGTTGCTCAGCCCCGCTGAAGCCGCGGAGCGTGTCGAGGTGAGCTGTGGCCGGTCGAGCTGGCATCGGCGGTTCACCGCCCGCGTGGTCTGCCAATTCCGCCAAGCGGGCCAGAAATACAGGCCCCTTGGCGTTTTCCTCGTTGGGCTTGCAGTCTACGCTAGTGTCGTGAAAGAGTTTTCGGAGCTTTATCTTCTCGTGGGCGTTGAGCGTGGCCGTCTCGGTGCGGAAGTCGGTCACGGAAATCTTCGCCTGGTCCAACTGCCCCTGCGAGAGCGTCATGCCCTTGTGTGTGGCGCGGAGGTGACCGGAGGTGTGTAGCGTGATGAGCACAGCATCCACGGCATCGCGAGGCCAGCCGTAGGGGGTAACCTCGAACGCGTCGCGGATTTCCTTACCAAGTTTGCCTGAGCCGACCTCGAGGAGTATGGCCACACAGACCGGGTGCTTTTCGGGCGCGTCAGGCCAGTCCACCGCGGACAGGGCTGCTTCGTCGCCGTTCTTGGCGCGGTTGATGACATTGCCCCAGCGGTTGTCGTCGACGTCCTTGAAGTTGGGGAAGAGCCGGTCAAGCGATGCCTGCGCGGCCGTTTCGACCTTTGCCACGAGTTTCAACTCGAATCGCTCGTTTCCGCTACCCTGGAAAACTTTTGCGCGGTCGATCACGTCGTTGACGATCTGATTGCGGGTGGCTCCCGCTGTGGCCATGCGCGTGGTGATGGCATCGCGAGCATCGCGGCCTTCTGGCGTATTGGGCACACCTCTGTAATCCAGCGTAGACTTTGCGGCCTCAAACTCGACGATGGCTTTCTGAAGGTCGTCAGCGCTGACCTTGGGCACGTAGACGTAGATGATTGCGCTGTCGGCGCCGGAAGTGCGGGCGTCGTTGACGACAGCGCTTTCCTTTTCACCCCAGCCGTCGCGGACCCATACGGGGATGTCGGTCCCTCCGGCAGGCGGAGCTTCGGCGCCGAAGTGAATTAGAAGTTTCCGAGGTTCCTTGCACTTGCCTTGCGAAAGTTTGATACACCTGAGTGCGTCGCTGCAACCAGCGCTAATAAGCGCACCGCGCTTGCTGGCGAGCGAAGTCAGGTCGTTGGTTAGCCGAGTCTGGCGGTTGCGGAATTCGCGGTCCCATTCGCTGCTTTCGCGGGTCTGGAGGCTGTATTCTTCGTCCAACTTGATAAGCGTGCCAGTGTCCACTAGCTTCTTGAGGACACGGGGGATGTCTTTTCGAAGCTGCGTGCCGTCAATCGATAAATCGGAGACAAGAAGGTCGGCGAGAATTTCCGGAGTAGCGCGGACGCCGATGTCCGCCACTGGCTCGCGTGGGAATTTACGAATCAAGAAGATCAGGCCGCAGAGACGCTGGGCGAGCCGGCCGTCGGGGGTGCTGTCGTCCAGTTTGCGGATGGTCTCGTCGATTTCGCGCAACAAAAGGCCATTGCGCAGCAAGTCTGGTTGAAGCTGATTGAAGAGGAAATCTGCGGGGACGACAGTACCAAGATCATACTCGGCCGTTTGACGAACTGCTTCGTATACGATCTTGAGTTGCGTACGAAGCTGGCTGGCCGTACCAGGCACGTCTACCGCCCGGAGCACATGCTCCCAGAAGCGCCGGCGAACCGGCAGCAATGGGTAGTCGTCCACTCTGATATCGTGGTCTTCCGCACAGGCAGCGATGTGCGTGCCGGCAAGTTGGCGGTCGATCTCCCCGGCGTGCGCGCTGAGCGTGTCCTCGATGGCCTTGCGCTTGTCGGCTTTCTTGGCCAGCACGACTCGACGGGTAACCATCTCCACGTCAGAGTCGGACAGTTCTACCGGAATGGTGAACCGGTCAATGAGTCGTTGGAGCATTGGGACATTGCCAGCCAGGGCTGTCTGGCCCGCGCCGATCAGCAGTGCGCGGCTGTCAAGCTTTTTGCAGAGGGCCACGGCGACTTCATGCACGTCAGCCGAGCGGCCCAGATCGTCGCCGATGAAAAGTTGGATTTCGTCCAGCACGATCACGGTGCAGGGCACTTGGCCATTGACCGACAGCACCTCGCGGAGCAGGCGGATGAACTCGTTGGTGGAGATGTCTTCGACCAAGGGGAACTGCGTCCGAAGCGCTGCGCGCGCCTGCTTTAGGTCAGCGGCGAAGTCGGGGTCGGCTTCAAGGACAGCTTTGGCGAGGATTGGACTGGCATACAGGTCATGGAGTTCGCTGAAGAACTCCCTGCCGGATGCCTCGACTGCCGTCTTTACCCGATCGAAGATGCCGTTTTTCTGGAGCCATAAGCAGAATTGCGCTTGCGGCAGCGCCTCGGGCAGGCTTTTGGATGCAAGAACAATACTCAGCACAGCGAGGCGGGCACTCTCGCCGCCGCCCGAAGGAAGCGTGCCCGCAGCGGCGTGCAGACCGCCGCTGCGCTTGCCCAACGTGTCGAGTTCACGCAGAAGGTCATGCACCTCCTGCGGGAGTTGAACCAAGCCGCGGGCAGTCGCGCCATCAGCGAAGCGCGTATCCACCCAAAGATGGCGAAACATCTTTAACAGGTGCGACTTTCCACTCCCGTAGAAGCCACTCACCCACGCCGCTGGTTGTGTCGTGGAACTGACATTGCTGAGGTAGGACTCCAGGATGCGGATCATGCCGTCCGCGTACTGGCCCTCGCATACGAAGCGCTCAAGCTCATATCGAAGGGTCTCAATTTCCTTATTGCTCGCGGCCTCGCTGACAGCGGCAACGCCGTCGTTCAGCAGTTTTGATACGGCTGGATCGCGTTGGAAGAGTTCTCTGTTTTTCATCAGTCGTTCACCCCATTATGCAGTGTAATTGGCACGGCCAAGTAGTTCCAGCCGTCCCTTGCGTCCAAGAGTCGGTAGTTATTGTCTTCGTACTCGCCGGGGAAGAAGATCACCAATCGGCCCCGGATGTCCTTAACTATTTCCTTGAGCACCAGCGAAACACGAGTGAAACCAAACAAGCAAGCGACACCCTGGACAGCGACCACAGTGTCTTCGTCCGTGCCCACGGCCGTCAGCGCTTCGCGGAGCTGGCTGGCCGCGTATTTCACGAAGTCGCTCCGCAGCTTCATCGCCAGTGTTTCCGGCTCCTCGAAGTAGACGTCGCGGTAATCGGTGTCCGCCATCCACCGCGCGAAGATGTCGGTCAAGTCCAGCGAGCGCCAACGACGCCCAGTCGAGGTCGTGGCCATCTCGAACAGTTCCATACGCGCTCGCAGCTTCCGCTCGTCGGTTTTCGGGTACACGACGAAGATGGCCTTCTGGTCACCTGCGAGGTTGCGCTGCCACGGTGCGCCGATGTGGCCACGGTATCGACTGGCGAGCTCTTCGATTCTTCCCATTTGCTTACCGCCTTTCCTCCGAGTCCAGAAGCCGCGAGAAAGCTACGTCGATCAGGCCGCCCGCCTGGCTCATGTCAAGGAAACCCAGCCGTCGAGCGTCCATGGCGAGTTGCAGCAGTCCACCGGCCGGCGCGTCGAGCACCTGCGCCCATAGTGACTCGAAGAGCGCTGCTCCCCGGGTGCCGGCGAGGTAGCCAAGAAGGAGTGCGAAGGCAGTTGTCACCGCCGTTGGTGTGACGGTCTGCCGAACCTTGCGACCGCACCCCTTGAGGTGTCCCGATTGCGTCCAAGAGGAAGCTGCGTTCCGCACGACCTTATCGAGCGTGTTATCGCTGAGGCGGTTGCTGACCTCTCGATTGAGAGCATCCGTTAGTTGCTGTCTCGCAAGCTCCTCACCTGGGCGCATGCGAAGCACGGGCGGCGCCGTTATGCGCAGCAGTGGATCCCGCGCGAGGGCTAGAAGCATCGCAAGGTGCGCATGTCCGTCACCGTCTGCATACCAGCATCGTCGCATGACCCGGAACAAGAGCGCCTCCGGATCGAGAGCATACAACTCCGAGAGCCGTTGACCGGAGGATCTACGCGTCGCCATGGTCCTCTTGCCCAGGCAATTGTCTTCATGAATCGCCGAGATGTAGTTGTAGCGGGTTGCGTCAGGCTGGCAACTGGCTAACAACATCCGAAGTTCGTCGAGCATGATGGTTCTACTCGTATGCGTACCCTTCTCACCCAAACGAAAACCAAGCCGAGAGAGAGTGATCGGGCCTTGTTCATCGTAGGAGTGGAAGAAGTCACGATCTTTCCTTGGTTCCATACAAATAACTATATCATAGTCGCCGGCTAATAAGCCGGCGAAACTTGAGATTATTTCTGCTGGAATATCCGGTGGGAATTAATCGGCCCCAAAAATCCGGGACCGCTCTTAGCTTCCTTCCACCTTCTTCGGTCGGCCCCGTTTCCTGGCATGCAGGGAGGTGTGGGTCAACTGTTCCAGCCGAACGATGAACGCCTCATCACCAGCGGGCCGCCCTGTCCGGGTGGCCTTTCGCACCGTCTCCAGGCTCTCCTCGTCCCCCTCTTCCAGAAATTCCCGCCAATCCACGGCTAAGCCCATCAGGGAAGGCGCCTTCAGCAGCGGGTCGAGCTCCACTTCCCCGGCGTGGCAGCGGGCGCTGGACCAGGCGTACTCCCAGGCCGACTGCACTATCCCGGCGCGGACCGGGTTCAGCTCGACGTAGCGCACCGCTGCGAAGAGATGCGGCTGATCCAGCGCGCAGGAGGCGAAACGGCCTTGAAAGAGGTAGCCGCGCACACCCTCCGCCGCATTCCTGGCACTGGTATAGCGGCGGTGAGTTTCCCCGAAGGCGCGAGCCAGTGATGTTTCTTGCGCGGGGACGGCGATGAAATGAACATGGTCTGTCATCAGGCACCAGGCCAGGATCTCCACCCCGTGTCGGTCAGTCTCCTCCCGAAGCAGACGCAGGTAGTGCGTTCGCTCCGGATCGGAGCGGAACACCTCTATCGAACGAACCCCATGCTGAGTGAGGTGGTGCGGAATACCAGGAACTACAACTCGAGCGATGCGTGTCATGGGGAAAGAGTACGAAAAGCGGACGGCGTCGTCAAGAAAATCGTATTATGTCCCGTAGTATTTATATTTTCGAGTAAAATAAAGCGGTTAGCTTGTTTTTCGCCGCAATCGCCGCAGGGATCTTGGATGAGGGGTGATTTTGGCAGTTGACACCCCTCTTTTCTCCCTCTATCGTTATGGTGATGGCCGCGTCGCCGGTGCCTTGGAAGCCAAGGCTGCACAGAGCTAAATAAGCCTGGCAACTGACTGCATGAGCAGCACGCACGGAGGGCGCGGTCTTTCTTTTGCCAAAAGATGCATTTCGGCGCAAGAGGAGGTTACCCATGTCGGGACATGCTGCTGTAGGCGATGATGCTGCCGTAGAGCGCTACTATGATGAGGGAGCGGAACGGGAGTGGGCGCGCCTGGGCAGAGATTTCTATCACATGCTGGAGTACCGCACCACCCTCCATTTCCTCCGCTCTTATCTGCCGCCGGCCCCGGCTCGCATCTTGGACTGCGGCGGAGGGCCGGGACGTTATGCCGTCGCTCTGGCGCAAGGGGGATACCGAGTTACGCTGCTCGATCTCTCCGAGAAGTGCCTTGCTTTCGCCAAGGATAAGGCGGCGGAGCTGGGCGCTTCCGGAATTGAGGCTTTCGTCCACGCTTCAGCCACCTCCTTGCCCTTCCCAGACGAGCAGTTCGACGCAGTGCTGCTAGCCGGTCCTCTGTACCACTTGGTGAGGGAGGAAGACCGCTTGGCGGCAATGCGCGAGAGCCTGCGCGTGTTGAAGCCGGATGGTCTGGTGGCGGCGACCATCGTCCCCTTGTTGGGGGTCTTCCGCGCCTCCTTGGTCGAGTTCCCGGAATTCATCGCCGGCGGTGATGCGCTGCGTTTCCTGGAACGGCCCTACCAGGAGGAAGGCCGCGACTACACCGGCGCCTTCACCACCGCCTACTTCGGCGACCCTTTGGAGCTGGAAGCTCAATACGAAGTGCTGGGGGCGGAGACGATCACCCTGGTCGCCTTGGAAGGGTTGGCCAGCTCATTGAACGGCGCCCTGAACCGCTTGGCCGAGGAGGGATGCGGGGAGACCTGGTGGCAGGTCCACCTGGCTACCTGCACCCACCCTACCGTTGTCGGCTCCTGTGAACATACCCTCTACCTGGGGCGTAAGCGCCAGGACATCGAACCTTCTCCGCCGGAGATCGAGGAGTAGAATACCGACTAGAGCGGACAGATGTGGACGGGAAGCTGCGATAGGTACGCGCGGAAGTCCCGCCAGGCTGCTCGTCCCTCCTCCAAGGTGACGGGCTGAAAGCGCGCCATGTCTCCAGCCTTCAACTGGCCGGCCCTCCATAGGTCAGCCCCCAGAACGGTGGCGATCACAGCGTAACCGCCGGTGGTCTGGCGGTCGGCCAGCATCATGATCGGTTGACCGTCAGCGGGAACCTGGACGGCTCCGGGGGGGATCGCTTGGGAGAGGAGGTCGCTTCCCTCGGGCGGCGCCAGAGAAGGTCCCTCCAGCCGCACTCCCATCCGGTCATGACGCTCGCTGACACGGTACGCGTCGCCGCTGAAGACGGCTCGCAACTCAGCCGGGAATCGCTCCTCCTGCGGCCCCCACAGAACTCGAAGAGTCCACGGATTGGGATAGATAGGGATGGAGGATTGCTCTAAGGCGCGGGGAACCTTCGGTTGCCCCAGCCGCTTTTCCTCCCAAAGCGACGACGATTGCTCTCCCCGCTCTTGCCCTGTCCGTGCCAGCAACAAGTCGCCGGCTCGCACGGCCCGACCCTCCAGGCCGCCCAGCCCCGCCCGCAGATAGGTGGAGCGGCTCCCTAACACCAGTGTTCCCTCGATCCCCCCTTCCAGGGCTAAATAGGCGCGGCATCCCTTCTCGCAGTTTCCCAGATCTAAACGGTCCCCCCGCGCCAGCCGCAGTGAGCGCCAGTTGCCGATCGGTTCCCCGTTCAAGCGTCCTTTCATCTCCGCCCCGGCGATTGCGGCCCAACCACCGGCCAGACACTCCCATTCTCCTCCCCAGAGGGTCAGCTCCAGGGCGGCGGCTTCGATGGGATTCCCCACCAAGAGATTGGCAGCGCGGAAGGCAAGTTCATCCAAAGCGCCGGAGGGAGGCAGCCCCTCTTTCAGGTATCCGGGGCGGCCGAGGTCTTGGATGGTGGAGAGGAAGCCGGGCCGATGCGCGCGCAGCAGGATCATCGCTCCTCCTCCCAAGTTCTCTCTCCTCTTGCCGATGCTTCAGCTAAAAGCGAGAAATCCGATGAAGGAAGGGGGCGGAAGCGCAGCCGGTCGCCGGCTCGCAGGAGGGAGGGAGGGTCAAGGCGGGGGTCGAAGAGGAGTGTAGGAGTGCGACCGATCAGCCGCCAACCACCGGGGCTCTCCAAGGAATAGACGCCGGTCTGCGATCCAGCGATGCCTATCGACCCGGCTGGGACGCGGGTCCGTGGGGTAGGCAGGCGCGGCGTGGCCAGCTCGGGGGGGAGGCCTCCTAAATAGGGAAAGCCGGGGGTGAAGCCGATCAGGTGAACAAGGTAGAGAGCGGCGGCGTGCCTCCGCAAGACCTCGTCCGTGGAGAAGCCGGTGTGATCGGCCACTGCCTCCAGGTCGGGGCCATACTCCCCGCCGTAGGCCACCGGCAGGAGGATCGTCCGCGAAGGGGGTAGTTCCTCGGGACCAAGCGCAGCCCACGCCTCGGCGATCCGTCCACGCAGGGACTCCATCGTCGTTGCCAAGGGATCATAGAGTACCAACACACTGGCATAGGAAGGCACTGCTTCCTCCACCTCCGGCCATACTTCGATACGAGCGGCCAGTGCCCGGGCCAGGCTGGAGAGGGCCGGGTCGATGCGCCTCCCCAGTTCCACCCAGAGGCCGCTCTCCCCAGCCAGGTGGAAACGAGGGATCTCGATCACCCTCGACGCCCTCGTTCAGACCAGCTCAGAGAGGGGACGAACGGCCACCCCGGCCTCCGTCAGCGCCTGCCGCAGGGCGAGAGCGATGGCGAGAGCCTGGGGATTGTCGCCGTGCAGGCAGATGCTCTGGGCCGTCAAAGGTATGCATTCGCCGGTGATCGTCTCTACCTCCCCTTCCTGCACCAGCCGGAGCACGCGACGGACGATCTCCTGCGGGTCGTGCAACACCGCGCCTGCTTCGCTGCGCGGAACCAGGTTGCCGTGGCGATCGTAGGCGCGGTCGGCGAAGGCCTCTTCGGCGACGCGCAGGCCCAGGGAGCGGCCGGCTTGGACCATCGCCGAGCCGGATTGGGCG
>CAYXFH010000070.1:0-9487 GCA_964464245.1 uncultured bacterium | reverse complement strand
GCGATGCGCCCCCCGGAAGGCAGGTTGAGGTGCAATCCATCCAAGAGATAGGGCGCCGTCCGGTTCTCGGCGGAGGCTTTCAGCGCCCATCCTCCCGCCAGGGCGAGGATCACCAGAAGGATCACCAGACCATCAGCCAGCCTCTGTCCAGTCGCGCGTTTCATGGGTTGGCGGTTTCCTTCAAAGTCACGGCGATGTCTCGGCGGATCAACCAGTTCAGCAGCAGAAAGACCGCCAAAGTGACGACTGTGGCCAAGAGCAAGCCAGGCCAGGGACTGAAGCCGCCTCCACCCTCCAGATTGATCGCGCTGCGACCGACCTCCCCGCGCAGGAAGGTGAAGATGCCGTTCCCTGCAGCAGCCAAGGCGAGGCCCAGGGGCAGCCACCACCAGGGGCGGCGCTCGAACTTGGCCCGGCCCAGGAAATAGCCGCTGATGCCGGCAAAGCAAGCTTGGGCAAGGGCGGTCACCACGACGGCGATCACGCCGACGTCCAGGTTCAACCCACCGCTGTTCAGAATGAAATCAAGGTTCAGGACGGCGGCGAAGCCGAGCCCAGCGGCCGTGCCGTAGACGATGCCATCGGTCCGTTCGTCGAACTCGGCCAGGCCGAAGACGCTGTAACGGACGGCAGCGTACTTCAGGAACTCCTGGGAAAAGCCGATCACCAGGATTGAGCCGGCCAGGGCAATGAGGGGGCCTTCGCTGAACCAGTCGCCCACGCGGAAGACGTCTCGCACCAGCGGCAACCCCACCGCTGCGGCCAGCAACGCTCCCAGGACGAAGACGCCCAGCACGTACCCCTTGGGTTCCGGCTCCAACCGGTCCTGCTGGTAGAAGAAGCCCAGCCAGAGCAGGGCAGGGACCAAGGCCAGAAGGATCCCGGCGACGATCAGCCAAGTTCCCTCCAGGCGCACCGGGAAAAAAGCCAGGAACACTTCCAACAAGAGCACCAAGGCGAGGAGAGCGCCCAACTGGGCCAATCCGGCCCACCACACCCCGGTGCGGTGACGGGCTGGTTTGTCCAAGTGAGCTGGGCAGAACCACCGCCCCTTAAACTGGCGCCCCTCGGAGCCTACCGCTCGTCCACAGATCGCACATCTTTGGTCCTTCTCGCGCTCCATTTATTCTTCCTCGGCCTCCAGCATATCATCTATGCGATAGCATAGAAACAGAACGCGCTGCCGCCTGCTGTCAAGCTTCAGCAAGCGAATAATTTTTGGATTGGAGATTGATGGCTTTGGATTGGTTTTAATGCAATCCAAAATCAAAAATCCAAAATCAAAAATCCAAAAGCTGCCGCGCCCCTATGCAAACGAATCGATGCAACCTGTTATTATGAGAAGCGATGCACGCACCGCGCCTGGTCCTTCACCCCAGTTGGCTACTCGCCGGTCCCTTGCTGGTTTGGTTATTCGCCACGCTTTGGGCGCCGATCCTAGCTCCCGCTGTCCCTTCTTGGGAGGCCTGGGGGTGGGGCGTCGCGGCCTTGGCCGGCATCCTCGGCTCTCTCTTCTTGCACGTTTGGGTACACCGCTGGGTATCCCCTGGCAGTCACATCACCGAGCGGATCAGGATCCCTGTTTCTCTCTTCGGGGAGGCCGCTCAATGCCTACCAGCCACTGACTCACCCTGGCGAGAGGCGCTGGCTGCGCTGGCCGGCCCCGTCACCAATCTGGCGCTGGCGGCGATCTGCTACCTGTTGTGGAATCTTCAGTTGGCCTTGGGTCTAAACGAGTGGCTGATCTTCCTGGCCCTCTTCAATCTGCTGGTTGCGGTAGGAAACCTGACCCCGGGCTATCCGCTGGACGGAGGGCGCCTGGCGCGCGCCTTGCTGGCTTCCTGGATGCCACCCTCTGCGGCGCTTCGCCTGACCTCCTTGCTAGGCCGCGTAGTCGCTCTCGCCCTGGCCGGATGGGCTCTCACCTTGGTTCTCTTGCGCGCGCGCTTCAGCCTGGAAATAGGCCTGGCTCTCTTCTTACTGGCCGGTCTGTTGATCTGGCTGAGCTATGCCCCTGTTGCCCCCGATCCTTACGGTGAAGAAACGGCAAGAACCAAGGCGAAGGGTCCGCAAAAGAAAGCGTTGGTGGGCGTGACGGTTTTCCTGCTTTTCCTTCTGGCCGCCTTATCCTCGGGGATCGTCCCCCTGGCTGAAGGCTTGGAGATGCCGGGGTTGGCTTTAGCGGTGGAGCCGATGATTATCGTCGACCCTTCCCACGCTCACGAGAAACCCGGTCAATTCTTGCTGACTTCCGTGATCAATCAGACCCCTATCCTCCTTGGCCAACGTCTTTCCGCCATCTGGGATCCGTCAGTGCGCATCATCCCTCCCGAGCAGGTGGTCCCCCCCGACACCACCCCCCAGCAGATGATGGAGGTAAACTTCCAAGCCCTGGAGGAGAGCCAACTGAACGCTACCCTGGTGGCTTTCCATCTGGCTGGTTACGAGGCATCCTTAACTGGCGAAGGCGCTGGGGTGAGGGCTGTGCTGCCGGAGAGTCCCGCAGCGGGCCGCCTTCAGGCCGGGGATATCATCACCAGCCTCGATGGACAACCCATCGCCACAGTGGAAGATCTGCTTGCAGGGTTGCGCACCCGTTCCCCCTCCAGCACCGTGAGCCTCACCGTGCTACGTGGGCAGGAAGAACTCCCTGCCGGGGGCTGGAGCGTACACATTCAGACCGGCCTTTTACCCGGCAGTGAGCCGGGCGACTCTCCCCGCATCGGGATTCTCGCGCAGACGGCGGGCTTGCGCGTGGAGACTCCCTTTCCCGTCTCCATCCGGCCGCAGAAGATCGTCGGTGGCCCCTCAGCAGGTCTGATCTTTACCCTGACCCTTTACAACCGTATCGTTGTGGAAGACCTCACCCGGGGGCGAACCATCGCTGGCACCGGGACGATCGATGCCGAGGGAAAGGTGGGGCCGATCGGCGGGGTGGAACAGAAGGTGGTCGCTGCCGAGAGAGCAGGCGCATCAGATTTCCTCTGCCCCAGCGAAAACTTTGCCGATGCCAGAATGGTGGCGCAAGGGATCCGCATCTGGGCCGTGCAAACAGCCCAGGAAGCCATTGACCTCCTGCGCCGGGAAGCGCTCACGCCATGATGGTCCCCGCAGCAGCCTTCGACCAACGTTGCGGGTCGAACGGCAAGCTTGGCAACTATTTGCGTCGGCGCCCGCTTTCTTCTTCTTTCTCCGGCTCTTTGTCTTCCTCCACTTCCTCCTCCTCTTCATCATCATAGCCTTGCTCTAAGGCCTCCAAGGTGTAGTTGGCCAGACGCTCAGCCAGATCTTCCGAGTCGGCGTTCAGAAACTCTTCAGCCGGAATCTCCAAAGGTTCGGCATCTTCCAACTGGATCACGACGACCCCTTCTTCCTCATCATAGTCCAAGGAATAGAGGGTGAAGACGGCATCCAGGAACTTCTCCTCGATTTGCTCGAACTTACTGTTCATCGCCTTCTCTCCTTTCAATCGGTTGCATTACTCCTCAAGCATACTGCATGAATGAGCCATTCTACAGGGATGGGGGGAGGGAAGGGAAGTGAAGTCGCCCGAGCCCATCATTCCAGCAGCGGGTAAAAATGGCCCTTTCTCAAACTGAGTGGGCAAGGCAGTCTGAGAGCAAAAAAGGTCTCTGTGATCATCGGCTTTCCTGGGACCGCGGCGCCCAAGGCATCAGCAGTGATCAGACAGAAGCCAACTGGGCATGACTATCTCTGGGACCGCTTCTGAGGCTGTCGGCTTTCCTGGGACCGACAAGACTCTTTCAGATCATCATCCCAATGATTACAAGGAAGTTATCATGCCCCTTCGGGGCGCCCACAGGAATGAAAAACTTCCCTATGCTCAGAGATGGAGCCGTCATCGGGACCAAGGTCGGTCTTCATGGTCTGACGGGCCCTAAGAGGAGTTTTTCATAGGAGTTTTCATGCCCCTTCGGGGCACCCGCGTGAATGAAAAACTGCCTCGTGCTGAGCGATGGAACGATCTTCGAGATCAAGATCGGTAATCATGGTCTGACGAGCCCTAAGAGGAGTTTTTCATAGGAGTTTTCATGCCCCTTCGGGGCACCCGCGTGAATGAAAAACTGCCTCGTGCTGAGCGATGGAACGATCTTCGAGATCAAGATCGGTAATCATGGTCTGACGCGCCTTAGGAGAAGTTTTTCATAGGAGTTTTTCATAGGAGTTTTCATGCCCCTTCGGGGCACCCGCGTGAATGAAAAACTGCCTCGTGCTGAGCGATGGAACGATCTTCGAGATCAAGATCGGTAATCATGGTCTGACGCGCCTTAGGAGGAGTTTTTCATAGGAGCACACACAAATGGAGGTCTTAAATGAAAAAAATGAGCACTTTTGTAAAGGTGGGTGCACAGCAGGTCAAATTTAAGATGACCACACCCATTCCGGAGGGTATTGAAGTGCCCGACCAGGTCAGCAGCCGGTTGGGTACACTGAAGTTTTTTGATGGTTTCCCCGATGATGCCACCACAGATAAACTGTACGATAACCTCGATTTCCAACGGGCAGTGCAAGCCTATCTTCTCGGTTTGCCCGCGGTCAGTATGAATGCTATGCGTAAGGGATTGTTAGAGTGGGGACCTGCGAACGCCAATCTCCTGACATGGGAAACGCTTGTTGACTCCCGTACGCTTGGACTTACGGGTAACTGCAACACAGCTTACAGCATGATGTGGATTGACCTGAGCAGCGGCCCGGTTGTAACAGTGATTCCATCAAGAGTCCTGGGATTCTTTAATGATCTCTGGTCACGTTATGTGGCCGATGTGGGAATGGTAGGACCTGATAAGGGTGAAGGCGGAAAGTATCTGGTCCTGCCTCCCGGATATCAGGGTGCCGTTCCTGATGGATATATTGTCGTAAAATCAACTACCAATGAGTGTTGGCTCTTTTACCGTCATTTTGATGTTGACGGAGATTTTCGGCCCGCAATCGGGAGTTTGAAGAGAAATGCCCGGATCTATTTATTGTCTCAGGCCAATAATCCGCCTGCAATAAATTTCCTGAATTTATCCGGTAAGGAATTCCATTCTATCGCACCTTCTGATTACAGGTACTGGGAGTATTTGAATGAAGTCGTGCAGGGAGAGCCCTCTGATTCGTCTGACAAGGTAAGCCTGGGATATTTTGCCTCGATCGGGATAGAGAAAGGAAAGCCTTTCGCCCCTGATGCCCGCATGAAGAAAATCCTGACCGAAGCAGCTGCTGTGGGCGATGCAACTGCCCGGGCCATAACCTATAAATTACGGCAGAAAGAAAATCGCTTTAATAAGAACAGTTCATGGCGACCCTTTTTCATAGTGGGGTACAAATATGAAAGCCAGCCGGGTGTCCTGGATATGGATGCATACATTTCGTGTTATTTTTCCGGAATAGGTATGAGTCCGGCCGAGGATGTGGAGATAATCGGTAAAGGTTCGCAATATGCCTGGATCTCAACGGATGCAAAAGGTAATCTGCTGAAGGGCGATAAAAATTACAGGTTACATCTGCCGCCAGGCATCCCTGTCAAAGATTTCTGGTCCATAATTTTGTACGATACCCAGACCCGGTCCTTTCTTCAGACAGACCAGCAATATCCGATGGTTTCCAGCCAGAATAAGGGAATAATAATAAACCCCGACAAGTCAGTTCATATTTATTTTGGCCCTGAATCGCCTGTGGGCAAAGAGAACAATTGGATCCAGACCATTCCAGGCAAAAGCTGGTTCGCCATGTTACGTCTCTACGGCCCACTCGAGCCTTGGTTCGACAAGACCTGGCGACCCGGGGAAATCGAGTTGGTTAAATGAAACAGATTACGGAATAGCAGATGTAACAAAGGAGGTTCCAAATGGAAGAGAAGAACACCCCATCTGAGTTTGCTGCAGGACAAGCGAAGCCTAAGATGGCTACCGACATCCCCGCATCCATCACAACCCCGGACAAAGTCGAAACGAGGTTGGGCACGCTGAGGTTCTTCGACGGCTTCCCCGACGATGCGACCGTGAAGAAGGTCTATGACAATCTCGACTTTCAGCGCGGCGTGCAGGCGTTTCTCACCGCTTTGCCCGCAGCGTCGGCCTATGCTTTTCGTACAGGACTCAGGACCTATGGGCCTGACAACCAGACTTTACTTATTTCTGAGTCGCTAATGGACTCTCGCAGCCTGTTTCTCACGGGGAACACCGAGACCATTTACTGTATCACCTGGCTTAACGCCCAGAATGGACCGGTAGTCGTCGAAATGCCAGCCAATGTGCTCGGCATGATTGATGACTTCTGGTTTCGTTTCGTTTCCGACGTGGGCTTGCCTGGTCCGGATAAGGGCCAGGGAGGAAAATACCTGTTGCTCCCGCCGGGATATTCGGGTGACATTCCTGATGGCTATTTTGTCATACGCTCACGCACCTACGGGAATTTCTTCTTCTTTCGCATCTTCTCTGTAGATGGAGATGTGTCCAAAGGAATCGAGGATACAAAGAAGAAGTACCGGGTTTATCCATTGAAATCGGCGGCGAATCCTCCGGAAATGAGCTTTGTAGATATTTCTGGAAAATATATCGCCACAATCCACTCCAACGACTTCTCATTCTTCGAGGAAGTCAATTGTGTTTTCCAGGAAGAACCGCTTGAACACGTTGATCCTGAAGTTCGCGGACTGTTTGCCGCCATTGGCATCAAGAAGGGAAAGCCTTTCGAGCCAGATGACCGCATGAAAAAGATTCTCATTGATTCCGCCGCCGTCGGTAATGCCACCGCGCGCTCCTTAATCTTCAGTGCGCGCGACGAGGAGGCATACTATTATCCGAATAAGTCCTGGAAGATGTTCTTTGTGGGCAAGAATGTGGAGTTCTCTCCGGATGGGATCCTTGATCTGGATGCGCGGTCTTATTACTACTACGTTGGCAGCGGAAACAGCCCGTCATGTTTCAAGAAGATGGTCGGCCATTTATCGCAATATGCCATCACCGAGCATGACGCCGCGGGCCAGTACCTCGATGGTGGGAAGAACTACAGGTTGCACCTTCCGCCGAACATTCCCGCAAATAACTTCTGGTCGTTGCTTGTTTACGACCCCCAGACCCGCTCGATGCTGCAGACCGATCAGCAATTTCCCAGCATTAGCAGCCTAAATAAGGGCATCATCATCAATCCGGACTCCTCGGTGGATGTCTGGTTCGGCCCGGAATCGCCTCCCAGCAAAGAAGCCAATTGGATAATGACCGTCCCGGAGAAAGGATGGTGGGTCTGCCTGCGGCTATATGGTGTGCTTGAATCCTGGTTCGATAAAACCTGGCGGCCCGGGGAGATCGAGTTGGTCAAATGAGACAGATTACAGAATACTAGATGTAACAAAGGAGATTCTAGATGAAAGAAAAGAGCACCCTACCTAGGTTTGTTGCACAACAAGCGAAGCCTAAGATGGCTACCGACATCCCTGCATCCATCACAACGCCGGACAGGGTCGAGACGCGGCTGGGCACGCTGAAGTTTTTCGATGGTTTTCCCGACAAAGAGACTGTCAAGAAAGTCTATGACAACCTCGACTTTCAACGCGGGGTTCAGGCGTTCCTGACCGCTATACCGGCCGCATCAATGTATGAGACGCGCGCCGGCTACCGTACCTTCGGCCCGGACAACCAGACCATTCTTATCGCTGAATCCTTCCTGGATTCGCGATCGTTGTACCTCGTGGCGAACACAGAGACCATCTACCTCACTGTCTGGGCCGACACGAAAGAAGGCCCGCTGGTGATTGAAGCGCCACCGGACGTGCTTGGCTTCATTAACGACTTTTGGTGTCGCTATGTCGTCGACATGGGCAGAGCCGGTCAGGATAAGGGCAAAGGAGGGAAGTATCTCCTTCTTCCGCCGGGTTATAAAGACGATGTGCCGGAAGGTTATTTTGTCACGCAATCACCCACCTATGGAAACTTCGTCTGGCTGCGCGGCTTTATCAAGAACGGTGACCTCGGAGCTACCGTAGAGAATATGAAAAAATATTTCCGCATCTACCCGCTGGCCATGGCGGCGAACACACCCCAAATGAACTTTATAAACATGTCCGGACAGTACTTCAATTGCATTCCTGCTAACGATGCGTCGTTCTTCGATGAAATAGCGCAAGTTGTCCAGGAAGAGCCGCTCGACGCTGTTGACCCGGAAATACGCGGCCTGCTCGCCAGTCTCGGCATCCGTAAGGACCAACCTTTTGCACCCGATGCGCGGATGAAAGGCATCCTCGCCGATGCCGCTGCCGTCGGCAACGCCACTGCGCGCGCTATCTTCTTCGACACGCGCGATCCCAATGCTTGCTTATACCCGAATAGCGATTGGAAGATGGCTTTTATCGGCAATGACTACAAATTCTCGCCAGATGGGGTACTCAATCCGGATGCGCGGACCCGTTACTATTATGGCGCTACGGGAATTACCCCGGCTATGATGGTGAAGATGGTAGGCATCGGCTCGCAATATGCCATGGCAGAGCGTGACATAACGGGCAAATACCTCGACGGGGCGAAAAACTACCGGTTGCATCTGCCCCCGAATATACCGGCGAAGGACTTCTGGTCAGTGATCGTTTACGATCCCCAAACACGCTCGCTGTTGCAGACGGACCAGCGGTTCCCCAGTTGCAACAGCCAGATGAAAAGCCTGCTCATCAATCCTGATAACTCCGTAGATATCTTTTTCGGCCCGAAGTCACCCGCCGGCCACGAAGCCAATTGGATCCAGACCATCCCCGGCAAAGGGTGGTGGGTCATCCTGCGGCTCTACGGACCACTCGAGCCGTGGTTCGACAAAACCTGGCGTCCCGGAGAGATTGAGTTGGTCAAATGAGACAGATTACGGAATAGCAGATATGCCAAAGGAGGTTCCAAATGAAAGAAAAGAGCGTCCTACCTAAGTTTGCTGCACAACAAGCAAAACCAAAGATGGCTACCGACATCCCCGCATCCATCACCACGCCGGACAGCGTCGAGACGCGGCTGGGCACGCTGAAGTTCTTCGACGGCTTCCCCGATGCTGCCACCATGCAGAAGGTCTATGACAATCTCGACTTTCAACGAGGCGTGCAGGTATTCCTTACCGCTTTACCCGCAGCGTCGGCCTATGCTTTTCGTACAGGACTCAGGACCTATGGGCCTGACAATCAGACTTTACTTATTTCTGAGTCGCTAATGGACTCTCGCAGCCTGTTTCTCACGGGGAACACTGAGACCATTTACTGTATCACCTGGCTTAACTCCCAGAATGGACCCGTGGTCTGCGAAATGCCAGCCAATGTGCTCGGCATGATTGATGACTTCTGGTTTCGTTTCGTTTCCGACGTGGGCTTGCCTGGTCAGATCGGAAGAGCACACGTCTGAACTCCAGTCACCGGCTATGATCTCGTATGCCGTCTTCTGCTTGAAAAAAAAAAACATAAACAAAGACACTAAGAACAACTAAGGATAAGCAAACAAACCGATAAAAACACAAC
>CAYXFH010000069.1:0-7498 GCA_964464245.1 uncultured bacterium | reverse complement strand
CCGGGGAACCGCTTGGCTGGATCCCCTTCGCTGGCTTTCATCGAGCGCCATCGGATGCCTGGGTGCTGCGTCCGGGCAGCCTCGGCCGGCTGACCTGGGAAGGCTTCCGCAAAGGTGAAGGCCGGCCGGCAAGCCAGGTGCTGCCCTTCTACCTGCGATCCCCTTTTTAATCGCGACAGCAGGAAAGAAGAGCCTTGTTGGGACAGCAGCCGGGAAGGCGATACAATCAGGGAAACGAGTAGAGGAGGAAGGCATGGTTCAAGTAGGAGAAACAGCGCCTGTTTTCTGCCTCCAGGATCAGGACGGCAGGGAAACTTGCCTGGATGTGTTCATCGGCCAATGGTTGGTTCTCTATTTCTATCCCAAAGACAACACCAGCGGCTGCACCTTGGAAGCCGTCGATTTTACCTCTCACCTGGAGAAGTTCCACAGCTTGGGGGCTGAAGTAATCGGGGTCAGCCCGAACTCGCCGGAGAGCCACAGCCGTTTCCGGGCCAAGCACCAACTGAAGATTCGCTTGCTCAGCGATCAAGAACATGCCGTCATTGCTGCATACGGCGCCTGGGGGAAAAAGAGCCTTTATGGTAAAGAGTATGAGGGAGTGATCCGCAGCACTTTCCTCATCGACCCCAAGGGGGACATTCGAGTGGTCTGGCCTGCGGTGAAGGTAAAAGAGCATGCAGAGGAAGTGCTAACCGCCTTGGCCCAGGAGGCGCGTACCGACCATCCCCGCCAGCTGTGAGCGCGGGCGCCTTCCCCAAACAGCGAGATAGCCAAAAAATGGAACCAGTTGCCCTGCCGCAAGAGAAAGTCGAACGGATGGTCCGCTGTCTGGCTGCTCGCCAGGAGATCCTCTTCGCTTACCTGCACGGTTCTTCCCTTTGTTCCACTCAGCCGGGCGATGTGGATTTAGCCGTCTATCTGACGGAGCCGGCCTTTAACGCGCTCGACCAGGAACACCGCCTCACCCTGGGCTTCGCCATCCCCCTGGAGATGACCATCGAGGAAGCGATCTCCTTCCCGGTCGATCTTCAGGTCTTGAATCGAGCGCCTCTCGCCTTTCGCTGCCGCGTCGCCGACGAGGGCGTGGTGCTGCTGGATCGTGACCCTGACTACCGGGAAGACTACGAACTGCTTACCCGAAAAGAGTATTGGGAGTTCCGGCCCAAATTGGACGCCTATTTGCAAGAGGCTCTCGGGATTTCATGAGCCTCGATCGAGAACGTCTAACCAAGCTGACCGGCTCGCTTCGCGCCAGCATGCGCCTGTTGAAGGAGGTTGCCATCCTCCCGAAGGCGGAGTTCCTATCCGATGCCCACAAACAGAGCAGCGCCAAGTATAACTTTATAGCTGCCATCGAAGCGATCATCGACCTCGCAGGTCACTGGGCGGCTCGCGCCGGGTTGCGCTCACCCAAGGACTACGCCGACACTTTCCAAGTCCTCTTCGAGGCTGGGTATCTAGGGGAGTTCTTGGCCGGTGATCTAAAGAAGATGGCTCGTTTTCGCAACCGCCTGGTCCACCTTTATTGGGAGATCGACCCGGAAGAGATCTATCGTATCCTTCAGACTGAAATGAAGGATTTCAACCTCTTCCTGCAATGCTTGGCCTCTGTGGTGGAAGCCGAAAAAGAAGGCGGATAGTATCAATTCCCTCGCTGTCCCTGTTTTCGGGGAGACAGGGGGCGACGGGTGCAGGCTCCATTCCGGGTGCAGGCTCCATAGGAATCGGTCGTGGAGCAAGTCAGGAGGAGAAGGATCTGCGGGATCGCTTTTTTTCGATGAATATCTCTTGGAATTCGATTTTTCCCGGACGAGAAGGAGTACAATAACAGAAGTATGCAGAGGGATCTGCTGTCGTGAAGTTGGTCTGCCTCGGCGACATCGCCTGGGATCTTCTTATTAAACCCCAGGAGACGCTGCGTTGGGGTTCGGATGTGCCCGGGCGGGCCGAGTTGCTCCCCGGTGGTTCTGCGGCCAATGTGGCTGTATGGGCTCGACGGTTGGGCGTTGAAGTGCGTTTGGTGGGCAAGATCGGCGACGATTGGTTGGGAGAGCTGATGCGGCAGCGCCTGGCTGAGGAGGGTCTGGAGGATGGCCTCCTGGTGGTTCCCGGCGCTCGCACGGCGCGCATCGGGGCGATTGTGGAAGCGGATGGGGAGCGGGCTTTCGTCATGGACAAAGAGCGTGCTCTTTCCTTTGGTCCGGAGGATTACAACGCTTCGATTCTGCAAGACGCCGACCTCTTCTTCTTCACCGGCTATACCCTCTTCACTCATTCCTCCTTGCATTTCGTTCACCTTCTGCTGGGGGATGCGCGCCGGCGCAATCTGCCCATCGCCTTCGACCCGGCCAGCTTTCATCTGATCGAAGGATACGGCCCGGAGCGCCTCCTGGCGGAGATCAGCCCGCTCGATTTCCTCCTGCTCAATGAACAAGAGGCGGAAGCTCTTCTTCCCGGCCTGGCGCCGGACCAACTGCTGCGCTTCGCTCCCTGTGTAGCCATGAAACGGGGGCAGGACGGCTCCAATTATTACGCGCAGGGGTGTTCACTCTCCCAACCAGCCTATCCGGCTGAGGGTGTGGACGGCACCGGCGCGGGCGATGCCTTCGACGCTGCTTTTCTGGTGGAAATGCTGTCCTCTTCCGACCCTCTGCGGGCGCTGCAACGGGGCAACCGTTTGGGAGCCCTGGTGGTCGCCGCTTTGGGGGGTCAACCCTATCTTAACCTTGAAGGAGGAAACAGACCATGATTGAGATCCATGAGGAAGTTCGCCAAGCCCTGACCGAGGGCAAACCCGTGGTCTCGTTGGAGACAGCTTTGGTGACCCACGGCCTGCCCTACCCGCAAAACTTGGAGACAGCCGCCCTTCTTGAGCAGGCGGTCCGCAAGGAAGGCGCCGTCCCGGCGACCATCGGAGTGATGCGGGGCATCCTCAAAGTGGGGTTGACCTCGGCTGAATTGGAAGAGCTGACCGGCCTGCAGGGGGAGAAGATCCAGGCTCGCAGTCTGGCCTTGGTGTTGGCCAAACAGCTCTCCGGAGGGACCACCGTCTCGGCCACGATCCGCATCGCTTGTCTGGCTGGGATCCGGGTGATGGCCACCGGCGGGATCGGCGGCGTACACCGGCAAGCGGAGATTACCTTCGACATCTCCGAGGATCTCACTGAACTCGCCAAGACTCCGATCTTGGTCGTCTCAGCGGGCGCCAAGGCGATCCTCGACCTGCCGCGAACAGTTGAACGGCTGGAGACTTTGGGCATCCTTACCCTGGGCTTCCGCACCGACGAGTTCCCAGCTTTCTACACGCGCCGCTCCGGCCTGCGAATCCCCTCGGTCGACGTGGTCGAGGAGATCGTGCCGGTGATGCATGCCACCTGGGACGAGCTGAAGCTGGAGACGGCCATCCTCATCGCCAACCCGCCGCCGCGGGCCAAAGAGCTGCCGGCCTCCATGGTGGAGGAACTGATCGCCAACGCGCTGGCCGCAGCCGAGGAAGCGCGGGTCCGCGGAAAAGACCTCACCCCCTTCCTGCTCAGCTACCTAGAGAAGGCTTCCAACGGCAAGACCGCCATCACCAACATCGCCCTGGCCGAGTCCAACGCGCGCTTGGCCGGAAAGATCGCCCGCGCCTACGCCGCCTCCTAAGAAAAGGGGACAGATTTATTTATTGCTATTGATAGTTACAGCTATCGGTGCGCCAATACTTCCCAGAGAGGATTGGGGAGGATTGGGGTCACATCTTCAGATGTCAGCAAATATCTTTATGACCACGCGCTCCAAGCGCGTAATATCATTTTCTTTCATTTCCACGTAACGAATATGATTAATAATTCCGGGGTTTCCATCCGAAAGGGCCTGCTCAATACTTCATTGTGCACACAAATCTTCTGAGATTTGGAAAATAATGACATATGAAGATGTGACCCCAAAGTGTTTCATGGTCTACCTCATCGCCGGCAAGCTGGACTTCGGATGGGTATAAGAGGCGCCCACATGAAACAGCGAGGAGCCCTAATCCTAATTCTTAACAATTTCACAATGTCCCTGGCTTGGCCCGAGGTACGAACGTCCGAACTACCCATTCCTTAGCTCCTGTATTCTTCTCCCGGTTTCTCGAAAAGCAATGTCTGAAAGCCACCTACTGCTTCGCCGTATCGTTCCCCACATTCGGTATCAAGTCGTTTGATGGCGCCTTCGTGAAACTCCGGGCTTATCTCGAAACCAATGAAGCGCCTATTCAGCCTTCGGGCTGCTACCGCTGTGGTTCCACTTCCCATGAAAGGGTCGAGAACCACATGTCCTTCCCTTGTGGTTAACTTAATCAAGAACTCAACCAGGGACAAGGGTTTCTGTGCCTCATGGATTCTTTGTTCCCCCTTTTTGAATCCGAAGTCGAGTATGTTTGTTGGGTTGGCGCCATGGATCTGGCACTGCTCCAGATTCATCGCTCCCACCTCATTCTCCAAAATATTGTCAGTAATAGTCTCGCCAATTCTATATGGTTTCACGAACCATGCGATTGGCTCGTATACGGGAGCAAGATTCCCGAGCCGCCATCCTCGCCACTCGTCGGCTTCTGCCTTCAAGCCGCGGCGCTCAAAAACAATGCTCACTCTCTGTGCTCTGTAGTGCGCCGAATCCTTTTTCCATGCCAATGTGTCTTTTAGCAAAAAGCCGCTATCCTCAAAGGCGTTGACAACTCGATGGATGATCCGCCGTGCTCCAAATACGAACAGCGAGGCCCCCTTCTTCATCTTAGGAAAAACCATCTCAGACCAGCTTTTGCACCATTGCTGATACTCCAGCCCAATGTTTCTATCGGCCTGTGACCAACCGTTGATTGGCTTGCCTCTCCTCTTGAAAGCTGACTTCCCTTCTTGTGCAGGAGACTGGCCGAGCAAGGCCGAGTTAGTGTTGTTGTAGAGAACATCCCAGTCATCCAAACCGATACCATAGGGTATGTCGGAGAGGAAAAGTTCTATGCTCTCATCGGCCAACGCCGGAATATGTTCTCGGCAGTCTCCCAACGTGATCTTGTCAAAGTATGCTTCGTTCATCATTATCATCCAATTCCGAGAAGGCCATTATCCGTAACTGACTTGACCGCTTCAATGCGGCTCTCGAGTTTACGCCACATCAGAACTTCAAGGATCGCCTGTTCCTTCGATAGTTTCATAATCCGTTCTCTTTCTGAAGCAAGGAACTCAAGAGCCTCTTTTTGAGAGATACTAATGGATTCCGTCGATGCTACCTTCTCCTCCTGCCAAATCCTGGCAAGGATCCCATCTAGGTCTGTGAATACCCGATTCACTGCCTGCCAGTATGCAGTAGCGTCTTTCGATGGGTTCATCGCATGGACAGTCTCAAATGCCTTCTGCAAGAGTCCGCGTGCCTTTACTTGACTTACTTGTTCTGCATATCTAACCAGGACGGCCAGATGCGTATAGGTTCCGACGAAAACAGACCGAGCAGCAGCTTGCTGGTAAATTTGGCTTACCCGAGATGGCAACTGATATGCCGGACAGACGATCATTGCGAATGGTTTGCCGTGCTTCCAGCCATCCATCGCCTGAACCTTGAAGTCCTTCTGGTTCTTAGCGGTACGACTAAGCCTGAACGCCTTTGCGTCCGCGACGAAGCTGTACTCCCCACAGATACACTCGACGTCGGCTACTTCCGCCCGCTCTCTGAGGACAAGACTCGTCAATCCTATAGCCGTGAATGCCTGATGGATGACTACATCGGTGTATTTGGAGTACAGTTTCTCCTCAGTGCTGTCATGCCCATACCGCTCTGGAATTGCACCGCAGAGCCGCAAGTGCCCGAGTAGTATCGTCGTCCCATGAGTTCGAATCTCCTCCGCAATTTCCTGCTCTACTCCATCGGCATCAACACCGAAGTTGCCGCTCAGTCGGCTTATCTCGTCGATCCAGTACCTGCGGCGCTTGATCTGTTCTTCTGTGATCAGTGTATAGTCCATGCTTCTCCGTTTTCTCATGAGCTATGGCATTATGGACCGCACTCCACTTCTTCTGGGATGGTACCGTTACGGCCTGGGGAGGTCAACGCCTCTTGCATCGGAACCGCGCTGTTTCCGCGTCGTTGGCCGGTTTGGCGCATATTGAGTAGGCGCCCATGAGGTCAGGTCTTAAGTTTTAACAATCCTGGCATAATCGGTAAAATCAAGGAATTCAATAAGGGAAGCTGTCATAAATCGTGCCCAGCCAAGAAGCACGGTTCTCCCGATTAAGTGGGTCGGCGATATTTCCTCGGAGGTAGTCTTGCTCGTTGAGGGAGACCAGGGGGGCGTGTCCCTGCCAAGAGTGTGCATTGTTCTTCCTTCAACAGGGAGGGTAATTAACAATTAACGGTTCCTTCTCAGTCCGAGTGGATAACCTACCAGCCTATGGCAGCATGTCTAGTCCAGCTTCCCTGTCATTGTGGCGATGATGACCTAAAAGGATCTTGTCGGCCCTGGGACCGCGGCGCCCCAGTGTGGCACTGATGGATGTTGCGCTCCTCCTGGGACCGCCGCGCCCCAGTGCGGCTCCTATTCTTTTGATCCACCGCGCCGTAAAGTTCTTCCACGACCATACAATCTTCCCCCAAGAGAACCCTTCAAGCGGTTCAACTAGACAGCCCCCGGCAGCTCGACAGCCCCCGGCAGCTCGACAGCCCCCGGCAGCTCGACAGCCCCCGGCAGCTCGATAGCCCCCGGCAGCTCGATAGCCCCCGGCAGGGTGTTCTATGTCGAAGTGGGGTAGATAGCCACGGGAGTTCTACCTTCGGAGTGGTTGCTCTCCAGGGCGGTTGTCTTCCTTCTCGTCACTGCAAATGCCGCACTGGGGCGCCACGGTCCCATCCCAGGAAGGCAGATGATACGAGAAACTATGTTGCATGAACCTGCGCATCTACTGCCGGCTCCTGGAAAAAGTTCCAGGAAAGTCAATGATCCCAGGAACCTTGTTGCCTTAAGACTGCCTCACCCACCCGATATGAGAAGGAGCCAAGGGGACAGATTTATTTTTGATAGAGGTTCCTTTGGTGTGAATAAATAAATCTGTCCCCTTTTTCTACAAAGTGTTTGACGGGGCGACTCTTGCAGGGTAAGCTAAGGGGTCAAAAAAGCGATGTTCCTCCAGGATCTGATCTTGACTCTAGAACAGTATTGGGCGAGGCGGGGGTGCGTGATCGAGCAGCCGTACGACATGGAAGTCGGGGCCGGCACCATGCACCCGGCCACCTTTTTTCGGGTGCTGGGCGCTCGTCCCTGGCGAACCGTCTATGTGCAGCCCTCCCGCAGGCCAGCTGACGGCCGTTTTGCCGAGAACCCCTACCGCCTCTTCCGCCACACTCAGTTGCAGGTGATCCTGAAGCCGTCTCCGCCGGACGTGCAGGAGATCTATCTGGAATCCCTTCGGGCGATCGGTCTGGACTTGCGCCAACACGACATCCATTTCGAGGAGGACAACTGGGAGTCGCCTACCCTGGGCGC
>CAYXFH010000068.1:0-4931 GCA_964464245.1 uncultured bacterium | reverse complement strand
ACTCCTCCTGCGAGGCTTTCAATGAGGAGATGGCCATTGACCAAGAGCGCCTGCTTCGTTGGATCGATCATTTCGGCATGCGCCCGGTGGGCAGCTTGGAAGCTGGAGAGGATTCCCGATACGCTGGGCCGGCCTTGCATGCCAGCGGTCATATCGACACAGCCGGAGTTATTGAGATGGTGGAGATGATCCGCCCTCGCACTCTCTTGCCGGTTCACGGGGAACACCGCGAATTTTACCAGCAGCGATTCGGCGGTCTCTGTCAGGTGATCCTGCCGAAGCGTGGAGAGCAGATCATCCTGGACTGAGCAAAACTCATTCCGTGACGAAGGATCGCACTATTTCTCCGTCAGACGCAAGACATGGGCTGAAGCGAAGAATTGACAAGACCATCGTTTATTATAATCGCCTAGAAACTTAGTAGCTACCGACTCTAGGAGGCAGGAGCGGGTATCAGCGGCAGACGAACCTGAAAGGAGGCGCCGCGGCCGATCTCGCTATGAACTTGGATGGTTCCGCCGTGCGCTTCTACGAGCCAACGAACGATAAAAAGGCCCAAGCCGGAGCCGTGATGCTTTCCACTGCCCCGATAGAAACGTTCGAATAGATGCGGCAAATGCTCTGGTTCGATGCCTGGCCCGTTGTCTGTGACCGAAAGGACAGCCCATTCCTCCTCTGTTTCCAGGGAAAGAACGATGGCTCCTTCAGCAGGCGTGAACTTGATGGCGTTGCCGAGCAGGTTCGAGACGATCTCTTCCATTCGCCCCCGGTCCGCCTCCACCCATACCGGCTGGTCAGGAAGCTCCACTGTGCAACGGATCTTCTTCTCTTGGAGACTTGACTTCTGCAACTGGTTGAATTCCGCCAGGAAAGGACCCAGGACAATCGGTTCCTTGCGCAAGGCCAAATCGCCGGTGTCGATACGAGCCGCTTCCATTAAATTGCGGGTCAGACTGGACAATCGCTCGGTATTGCGTTTCATGATTTGCATATACTCATTCATCCATGATCCCATCTCGCCCGCCTCAACAGGCGCTAGTTCCAAGGCGGCATGAATGGCGGCGATGGGATTGGACAGATCATGCACTACTGTGCGGATCATGTCTGCTTGCAGCAGTCTCGCTTTTTTGGACTCGCTCAGGTTGCGGATGATAGCAGTCAGGAAACTCTTCCCTCCGGATCGCCAGGCAGCGATCGAGAGTTCCAAGGGAAACTCCTGCCCATCCTTGCGCAAGCCGGTCAATTCGATGGAAAGATGCGTCGACTTCGCTGAATCTTCCTCTCGAACAAAGCTTAGCTGTTCTTCCATTCGTGCACGGGCATTCGCGGGAAAAAGGCATTCGAACGATCTCCTCAGGGCTTCTTCCTCCGTGTAGCCGAAGAGGCGCTCTGCCGCTTGGTTCCAGAAAGCGATCCGATTTTCCGCATCGATCGAGATGATCGCGTCGGAAGCGGACGAGGCCAACGAGCGGAAACGCTCTTCGCTGGAGATCAATGACTCTCGGGTTCTGCTATTCACCAGCGCCACGCTGATCAATTCAGTAAAAGCGGAGGCGATCCGCGAGTGATCTTGGTTGAAACCGCTTGCCTTGTCCGCCAACCCAAGGAGGCCCGCCACCTGTCCATCAATCAATAGCGGAGCAAGGAGAATATTGTCGATAATGGCATCATCGGTGGGAGAAAAATCCCGCAAAGGACTTCGGGTCATTTTGTTTTCCCAGACCGCCCGTCCGCTCCTGTACGCGTCGGCGCGTAAACCGTCAATAGGGACGAACAGATCGGGATCAAATGCAAGATGGTACGTGCCTGTCGTTAAAACAAGGGCTTCTGTCTGGCTTTCATGCTCGTTGCGCAAGGTCAGCAGGCCGACGCGAGCCCCCACCAGCTCGCGGCATTGATCGACAATGGATCGGGATGCATCATGAAAAGAATGCAGCGAGAGGATAGCGCGGGTTCCTTTCAACAATGCCAACGTCTCCGCTTGGTGCTTGTGCGATTCTCGAAGCGCTTCCTCCAGCGCGTCCTCAGCCCTTTTACGCTCGGTGATGTCCCGATTGACCAGCACCAAACCTTCGGCCTCCCCTTGATGGTTGCGACGCAGGGATACCGAGGAATGGGTGATGATCGTCGCTCCGTCTTTCCTGGTCTGCCGCAATTCCCCTTGCCAATAATCCTCACTGAGGATCATTGCCGCTGCTTGTGATAGGTTCGTCGTCAGGTATTCCGTCTTTAAGAGGGCAGTAGCGTCCCGGCCTAGCGCTTCCTGCGCCGTCCATTGGTAAAGGGCTTCTGCTCCTTTGCTCCAACTGAGAATCCGTTGCTCCAGGTCGGTGGAAATGATGGCATCATGGATGTTCCCCAATAACCCGGCTTGGTGGAGAGCCTCTGCCTCCGCCCTTTTGCGCTCCAGCGCACGGCGCACGGCCTGGGCAAGGCTGGGGGGCGTAACCTGCTCCTTGACCAGATAATCCATCGCTCCTTGCCGCAAGGTTGAGACGGCCAAGGCGGCGTCCTGTGTGGCGGAGAGGATTACCACGGGGACGTGCAGGGCATGCGGGGAAAGCCGGTGAAAAGTAGATTCAGCGTCGCTGTCAGGGAGGGTGAGATCCAACAGGACGAGATCAACCCTTCCTCTTGCCAGTCGCCGCAACCCCTCAGTCAGGGTCTTCGCCGCTTCCAGGCGCCACTTCGGTTCGATTTGTTCCAACATGTGTTGAACAGTCGCCACAAAGACAGCGCTGTCCTCGATCAGTAGAATCCGCAAATCGCCTCGAGTATCCATCGTATTTCCCTTTCGGCCGCTGCATTCTACCTGCTCCAACGGCTCGCCTACAACTTTAGATTGTCTCCCGCCTTTTGTGAAGATTTCCATTTGTCTTTCCTCTCTTCTCGATTATGCCACATCTTGGTAAGACGATGAACTCGGTGATCCCAATCACCTCTTATTTCACCCAAGCCGGTTTCCGTTATTCCTAAGATGTAACTCAACGCTTCTTCCGAATGAGCCAGCCCAAGGAGAATCCCCGCTTCTTTCCTCGAAAAGAAGGCTCGCAAGAAGTTTAGATTCTCGGTTCCTTTTCATTTCAAGTGGGCATCCTACCAACCGGGGGCTATCGAGCTGCCGCAAGTTGACTTGTGGTCGTCAGCCTTGATGATCCAGAGACCTTGTTTACCCTCAGACTGCCTTGCCCACTCAGTTTGAGAAAAAGCCATTAATTAGGGTTCCTTCTCATTTCAAGTGGGTAACCTTCCAACCTGCGGCAGCATGTCTTGTTCAGCTTCCCTGTAATCATGACGATGATGATCCTAACGAGTCTTGTCGACCCTGGGACCGCGGCGCCCATGGCCTCCTGTTCTCATGGATCCACCGCGCCGCATCGTTCTTCCAAGAGGAAACAATTTTCCCAAAGAAACTCCCCTCAAGCGGTTCAGCTAGACAGCCCCCGGGAGCTATCGACCTGCCGCAAGTTGACTTGTTGTCGTCAGCCTTGATGATCCAGAGACCTTGTTTATCCTCAGACTGCCTTGCTCACTCAGTTTGAGAAAAAGCCGTATAGATCATCGTGGTCTTCGCGTCGCTATGACGATCCCAATCACTTCATATTTCACTCAAGCTGGTTCTTGTTGCGCCTAAATGTCACCCTCAACACTACGCTGAAAGTAATCATCCCAGGGAGATGGATAGACCCTGCCCGCAATGAGACATCCCACAGCAATGCTCGAGAGTAGGTTTTGGCGAGGCAACGGTCCTCGGTTCGGTTACCTGGTGAAATGAATTGATACGCCCAGATTTTATGCGCAATGCAATGCACGGCGACATGGTAGGATACAGAAAGCTCCAAGGTCTTGAGCGGATCGGTTCGCAGCTATTCATTTTTTAAGGTTTCTTAAGGAGAAATTATCGTGGATTTATTCACCCGTATCCGGCGCTCCCCCTTCCAGGAGGAAGCCAAGCATGTTATTGAGGCGGGTCTCTACCCCTACTTCCTGCCCCTGGAGGAAACTGAGGGGACAGAAGTGACGATCGATGGCCGTCGCCTGCTGATGCTCGGCTCCAACAATTACCTGGGCCTCACCACCCACCCCAAAGTGCGGCAGGCCTGCATCGAGGCCACCGAGCGCTACGGCACCAGTTGCACCGGCTCACGCTTCATGAACGGGACCTTGGCCTTGCATCGGCTACTGGAGGAACGCTTGGCCGACTTCCTTCACAAGGAGGCGGCGCTGGTCTTCTCCACCGGCTACCAAGCCAACCTTGGGACCATTGCCGCTCTGGTCTGCCACGACGACATCACCATCATCGACAAGGAAGATCATGCCTCCATCGTCGACGGCTGCCTATTGGCGCATGCTTCCATGCGACGTTTCCCGCACAATGATGTCGATGCTCTGGAACAGACGCTGGCCGGCTGCCCGGCCGAAGCTGGGAAGCTAGTGATCGTGGACGGAGTCTACTCGATGGCCGGTGACATCGCCCCGCTACCGCAGATCGTCCCCCTCTGCCAACGCTTCGGAGCCATCCTGATGGTTGACGACGCCCACTCCATCGGAGTGCTGGGCGACCACGGGCGCGGTACGGCAAATTTCTTTGGCCTCGATGGCGAGGTTGACCTGATCATGGGAACCTTCAGCAAGTCCTTCGCCAGCCTTGGCGGTTTCATCGCCGGGCCGCGTGATGTGCTCTTCTACATCCAACATTTTGCCCGCCCCTTCATCTTTTCCGCCAGCGCTTCTCCCGGCAACACCGCGGCTGCTCTTGCCGCCCTGGAGGTGATGCTGGAAGAGCCGGAGCGCATCGTTCGCTTGCGGGAGGTGGCTGACCTCTTCCGCACTGGGTTGAAGGAATTAGGGTACGACACCGGCGGAAGCACTACGCCGGTAGTCCCCATCTACCTGCACGACCGCGACCGCACTTTGATGACATGGAAAGC
>CAYXFH010000067.1:0-10749 GCA_964464245.1 uncultured bacterium | reverse complement strand
TGCAAGGGGCAGGTTGTTGCCTTGCACTTGGCTTCTAGCTTCTGCCTCACTCGCAAGGAGCTGGATCCGAAAGTCTTTCTCGCTGGAGAGACCATCCTGGAAAGCCTGGGCATAGGATGAAGAATCCAGCCGCACCAATCCGATCGGGGTGGGTCCATCGCCGCCACTGGAGAATGCCCCAATCAGGGTGGTCCAAATGATCGGGAAGAGCAGCAACCAGATCAGAGAGATCCGATCCCGTGCCGTGGCCTGAAGGAATTGCCGGGCGATAATCCAGGCTTTACGCCACATCGTAGCTTTTCCGGATGCGCAGGAAGCCGATCCCGAAGAAGACCGCCCCAAGCCCGAGGAGGACGCCGATTGGCAGAAGGATCTGGGCGAGACCGCCTCCCGACATCAAGGTGAGAAACCCGTCTATCGACCAGCGAACCGGGCTGACGTGACTGAGGATGTCCAACCACTGCGGGCCGCCAGTGAAAACCCACATCCCCCCAGCCAGGAAGGTGAGGAGCAGGGCGACTGCCGGGCCGATGGCCGCTGCCTGACTCTCGCTGCGGTAGAAGGAAGCGAGCAAGGCGCCCAGGCCAGCCAGGCAGAAGACGGTAGCCAGGATCATCAAGGACAATCCGGGAACGGAGGCGCCCCAGGAGACGCGATAGGCCAATGCCGTGAAAGCGACCACCAGCAGGAATTGGACCAGGGCCAGCAGAAAGACCCCCAGCAGCTTCCCGACTAAGACAGTCCTGCGCTCCAAGGGTGCGGAAAAGAGTCGCAGCAGCGTGCGGGTGCGCCGTTCGGTAAGGATGCTGCCCCCCGCTGTGTTGGCGGCGAAGAGCACATACATCACCCCCATCGAGATCGAGTAGTAGGCCATCGCCCCGGGAAGTGGGGCGCCGGGCGCGGCCTCTTGCTCTCGTTGGATCCGGATCTGCGATTGGAGGGTCTGCAGCTCGGGAACCCAACGCGCTGCCGCAGGGGCAGCTTCCTGCGGTTGGATAAGATTTCGAGAGAGCAGCTCGGCCAAGGTGAGCCTAACCATCGCCCCCCGTGCCATCACTTCCGTAGTGAAGGCCTCGGCGATGCTCCGGATGACCCCTGCTTTGATGGTCGAGTCGGGATTGGCCAAGACCTCCAATTGAGTCTTGCTCTCCCCCATGACCGCCTGGGAGAACCCGGACGGGACGATCAAGGCTGCTGCTGCGCTTCCCGCACGCACGGCTTGGCGGGCGTCATCCGGGGAGGCGAAGGCGCGCAGGCGGATCATCTCCTTCAGATCCGGTCCTTGTAACACTTCATCGCGCAACAAGCGAGCCATCTCGCCGTTACCTTGATCAACGAAGGCGAGGGTGATTTGAAAGGGCGCCGCGTTGCTGACAAACATCCCACCGAAAGCTGTCCCCAAGACCAGGATCAGGAGCAGAGGCATGGCCAGCAGGAGGATAAAGGAAACGAAATCCCGGCTCAAGACGACGAGGTCTTTCCAGGCGATGGTCAACGCCTTGCGCATCAGTCGCGCAGCTCTTTCCCGGTGAGGTGCAGGAAGACGCTCTCCAGGTTGGGTTCTCGCACTGCCACCGATCGCACCTTGACCTCTGCGTCGAAGAGTTGGTCCAGTACTGCGGGCAACACTCTCCGGCCGCTGTTGGAGAGGACCGTCAAGTCTCCCTCGCTGTGGTGTACGGCGCTCACCCCCTCTACTATACGCACCTTATCAAGGATGTCGTCAGGAGGGACTGAACCGAGTTGGATAGTGATGGCGTCTTGCTCGCCCACCAAGAGCCGCAGTTCCTCCTGCGTCCCATGGACGATCACCCGTCCTTGGTCCATGATGGCCACGCGCGGGCAGAGGAACTCCACTTCCTCCATGTAATGGCTGGTGTAGAGGAGGGTCAGGCCTTGACCGTTCAATTCCTTCAGCGTTTCCAGGATGCTGTTGCGAGACTGGGGGTCCACTCCTACCGTGGGCTCGTCCAGGATCAGCAGTTTGGGCCGCCCCAGGAGGCCGACGGCGATGTTCACGCGCCGTTTCATCCCGCCGGAATAGCGGTCGATGCGCTCGTTCTGACGATCGGCCAGTCCGACGATGACCAACAACTCCTGGATGCGGGTTTTTCGTTCCCGACTGGGGACATCATACATCACGGACCAAAACTCCAGGTTCTCCCGGGCAGAAAGGGTGGGATAGAGAGCGATCTCCTGCGGAACCACGCCAATTGCCCTTCTCACCCGGAGCGAGTCTTGGATGACGCTGGCGCTGTCCACCCAGGCGTCTCCCGTTGTCGGGCGCAGCAGGCAGGACAACATCAGTACCATCGTGGTCTTGCCGGCGCCGTTCGGTCCCAAGAGGCCGAAGGCTTCCCCCTCCTCGATAGAGAGGCTAACCTCGTCTACTGCCTTGCGACCTCCATCGAAGGTCTTGCTGAGCTTTTCCGTCCGAACCAGGCTCATCCTATCCTCCTCGTCTCTCTTTTCACCAGGAAAAGGGGACAGATTTATTTATTGCCAAGAGCTCTGCGTCTTCCTCCAGCGTATCGCCTAGTCGCTGCCCTAGTCAAACAGATCACCGGCGGCGATCCCCCGCAGGCGCGTTTCCTCTACGTCGAAGAGTTCCACTTCCAGCCCAGTGCAAGCTCTTCTTCGCCGCCAACGTCAAGCCGGGGATCCGCGGGAAGCTCGGTTTCCTGGAAGGATGACGGCTATGACGGCTTATGACGGCTGTGGAAACTCCTCGACGCCGCTCCTGGAGTGGGTTTATGACGGGTTGAGCATTTTATGACGGCTACTTCCTATAGTTGTGTATCTACAGAGGGGAAAGAGGAGAAGAGCGTATAGCGTATGGATAACTATAGGAGAAAGGCGTCATACCCGTCATACCCGTCACCTTGATCGTAGCGAAGCATTTGGCAGTTCGTCTTGGTTCTAGGCTCAAGGCCAGATCCTTCAGCGAAGGGCGCTTCAGGGAGAAATAGGGAAGGCCATCCTGTGCAGAGTGTCAACCAAACTGTGGGATCCGTTAGAATGGGGAGATGAGAGGTTCACTGTCAGCTTTATTGGAGGAGTGTTTCCGGGAGATGGTGGCTGCGGTTGATCCAGCGCGTCTGGTTCGCCAAAATGTCGCACAAGAGAATGGATGGCTGCTGGTCAAAGGGTTGCCTCCCTGCCGTTTGGAGGGCCACCGATTGTGGTTGGTTGCCTTGGGGAAAGCGGCCGCGCCGATGACCCAGGCTGCAGTGGAACAGTTGGGGGATCTGATCTGCGGGGGCTTGGTCATCTCACCGCACCCCGAATCCTTTCCACCACCTCTTGGCAGTATGTCGGGTTCTCACCCGGAGCCGGGCGAGGACAGCTTGAAAGCAGGCGAAGCCTTGTTCCAGCTTTGCGCCGGCCTCACGGAGGAAGACCTCTTGCTGGTCCTCCTCTCCGGAGGTGGGTCAGCGTTGGCCGTTCTACCGGAGCCCGGACTATCGCTGGAGGTGATTCGCCAGGTGAACCGGGTGATGCTGCGTTCTGCATTGCCGATCGGGATGGTGAATACCGTGCGCAAGAAATTGGACCGGTTGAAGGGGGGCGGCCTTGCTCGAGCTGCCCATCAGACCTCGGTGATCCAGTTGGTTCTCTCCGACGTAGTAGGTAACGACTTGGGGATGGTCGCTTCGGGCCCCTTCTTCCCGGATCGGACCACCGCCGCGGAGACACTGAACCTCTTGCGGAAAAATGGGCTGGAAGATGAGCTCCCCTTAGCAGCCTGGCATTTCCTCCAGGCGAAGGCTTCGCTGGAATCGGCAGGGACGCCTCAGCAGGAGCGGGTTCTGAAAGTCACGACTATCCTCGTCGGTGACAACCTGAAAGCGTTGCTGGCTGGCCAAGCTTTCCTTAACGGCCGCGGTTTCGCTACGATGGTCCTCTCTTCGCGGCTGGAAGGGGAGGTGGAGGCGTTGGCCCGCTTCCATGCGCAATTGCTGGCAGAGGCGCTGGACAGCGGTCACCCCCTGGCGCCGCCCTGCGCCATCCTCTCCGGTGGGGAATCCTACCTCACCGTCCTCGGAGAGGGGAGAGGGGGGCGAAACCAGGAATTTACCCTCCGTTTTCTGCGCAACGCGCCGGCAGGGGAAGCAGCGTGGGCATTGTTATCGGCTGGGACTGACGGAATAGACGGCAACTCGCCGGCAGCCGGGGCGATCGTCTGTCAGGACACCCTGGCGCAAGCGTCAACGTTACGGCTCTCGCTGAATGACGCCTTGCGATGCAACGACTCTTTTACTTTCCTGGAGAGCTTGGGCTGTGCTTTGGTGACCGGACCGACCGGAACCAACGTGGCCGATGTGCGCGTACTCCTGGTCCCTGCCCGTAGCTGATGGCATCTAATGGGGACAGATTTCAAATCTGTCCCCATTAGCTCTTATTAGGTGGTTGTTTTCTCTGCCGGGGGCTCCACAGCGCTGTCCTGGGTAAAGGGGAGCTGTTTTTGTTCATCGGGCGGAGCGATCGAAGGCGCCGCAATAGCCGCTTCAACGACAGCGGGAGTCGCCCCCTCCACGACTACAGAAGTCGCCCCCTCAACGACAGCGATGGGCGCGGGGGGAGTTTCACCCGCTTCTACTGCCGCCTGGTCTGCTGGGCCAGCATCCTGCTTCACCTCTGGGGGGAGCGCTACCGGGAGGAGCACAACCGGCAACTGAGCGGATCCTGCGGGCATGTCCATTTTCCCAGCATCTGCAGCACCCGCAGGTGCAGCCGCTACTTGCGGCTTCAAACGGTTGCTGTAGAGCAGAATCAAGACGCCGACCACGATGGTGATCAGGGCTCCGATCTGGCCCCAACTGAGCGATCCCACCGAGGCCGGTTCGATGCGCACGAACTCTTCCAGAAAGCGGTAGACGCTATAGATGATCAAATAGAGGGAGACGATGACCCCGCGCCGAAGATCTTTGCGGCGGGCTACCCAGATCAGGAGGCTGAAGAGGAGCACATTGGCGATCGACTCGTAGAGGAAGGTCGGGTGGAAGTACTGGGAACCCAGGATCCATTGCCGGGTCTCCGGCGGGAAGCTGTGTACCTGGTTCTGAAGGGCTTGTACAGCGTCCGGATTGACCCACATTTTCCACGGCAGGTCGGTGGGATAGCCGAAGAGTTCTTGGTTGAAGAAGTTCCCCCAGCGGCCGATGGCTTGTCCTAGAATAAGGGCGGGCGCCCCCAGGTCGAGGATGCGCAGGAAGGGGATCTTGGAGACGGCGGCATAGATCAGGCAAGCCAGCACCCCGCCGAAGATGACCCCGTAAAGGGAGAGCCCCCCCATCCAGATGTAGAGGATCTCCACAGGGTGAAGTGAGAAATAACCCCAGTTCAGAGCACAGTAGAAGAGGCGGGCGAAGATCACCGCCAGAGGGGCGGCCAGGATGGCCAAGTTGTAGATGTGGTCCGGGTTGATCCCCCAATTTTTGGCCATCCAGACAGCCGTGTAGATGCAGGGGATGAAGCTGAGCGCGATCAGCAGGCCGTACCAGTGCACGGCGATGCTGCCGATGGCAAAGATGACCGCGTTTACCGGGTTGTCGGGTGACGGACGGATCAGGAAATACAAGACGACCAGGAATACCACAACCAGCAGAGTGACCAAGATCTGTAGGGCTAGCGCCTTTTTCGTTCGCATCAACTCCTCCTATTCGCCGTTAGTGTAACCGCTTCACCGCTCGATGGGAAACGCGCTGGAGCTGCTGAGTTAGCCATCTTCAATCGGGCGGTTGAAAGAGCAGAATGCGCCCGCAACTGCCGCAAGGGAGATGTCCCTCTTTGCGCAAGCGGGTCAGCTCGGCGGAGGCCAATTGCACCCCGCAACCTTGGCAGCTTCCGTTGGCGACCGTGGAGAGGAATTGCCCTTGCAGGTACTTGCGCTGATTCTCGTAGCGAGAGAGGAGCTCTGGTGGGATCCCCGGCGCCAACTCCTGACACTGCCGGCGAATTTGGCCGATTTCCTCCTCAAGAGCAGCGCTAGCCACGGCCTTGGCTTTCAGATCCTTCTCTCGTTCTGCCTCGCGAGCTGTCAGTTCCCGGCGCGCTTCCGCCAACTGCCCGTCCAGCTCCTCCAAGCGTTCCATCATCTCCAGGATTTGATCTTCCAAGTTGCTCTTGCGCGTTTTTTGGTGCTGTTGGTCGGTTTGCTTGTCCAGCAACTCTTTTGCACCACCCTTCCCAGAGAACAGCTCACGCTCCAGCCGCTGGATTTTCGCTTGGATGGTGTCGACTTGCAGTTCACGGTCTTTTATCTCGCTTTTCAAGCGTTGGCGCTCTTGCTCGATTTTCACCAGCAAGACCCGCGAATCTTCGGCTTGCCGGATGCTTGCCGGAGGGGTGCGCAGACGGCGTGACTCCTCTTCTTTTTCGCGCAACGTCAGATCTAAGCGCTGCAAGCGGTACAGCCCGTCCAGTTCCTCCATCGGTGACCGTCCTAGTGGGCCCACCTGGATTCGAACCAGGGACCAGCCGGTTATGAGCCGGCCGCTCTCACCTCTGAGCTATGGGCCCGATTTTCCGTATTCTAGCAGATGCCCCGCGCAGCTATGCAAAAGGCGGGGAATTGCCCCGCCCTGGCATCTCTTTATGAAGAAAGCGCGCTAGCTGAGGCGATTCTCCACCTCTGTCCAATGGATGTGACGGAAAAAAGCTTCGATGTAATCGGGGCGTTTCAATCCGTAGTCGGTCAGGAAGGCGTGCTCGAAGACGTCAAGGACCAATAACGGCTTGCAACCAGCGGGGTGGCCCACGTCGTGCTCGTTGATCCACACATTCAACATTTGGCCGGTGATCATGTCTAAGTACAGGACAGTCCAACCGATGCCGCGCATCGTCGCGGTGGCCCGGAAATCTGCCTCCCACATTTCCAGAGAACCCCACTGCTCCGTTACTGTGAGTGCCAACTTACTGGACGGGTCCAACTTGCCGTCCCCGCCGAGGTTCTCGAAATAGTACTCGTGCAGCCGCATTCCATTGAATTCCCAGCCCAGACGGCGCTTCATCTCAGCGAACTGGGGAGTGGCTGCCCTTCCCTCATTGGCAAGAGCGGTCAAGCCGTCCATCACCTTGTTGGTGTTGGTCACATAGCCGCCATAGAGCGTGAAGTGATTCTTCAGGAGAGTCTCGGAGAATCCCTCCATACCGATCAGGTGGGAGTAATCTTTCGCTTGATAGGCCAACTTGTTTGTCTCCTTTATGGGATGTTGATTTGCTGATGCAACAGATGGGTGAGGCGGCTTATTCCGCGTCTAGCTCCTCGGAACCTAACAACCAGACTTGGTCGGGGTCTCGCCCACAATAAGGGCAACTATTCCACAAAAGGCCGACCTCCGCCCCGCAATAGGGGCAATCACGCCACACATCGGGGGACCGGTAGGAGAGATTCGCAGAGCAGACGGTGCACTTTCGCCAACCCGGGTGAACGGGCTCACCGCACACCGGGCAATAATGAGGCCGCCACCACTCAAACTCCGCCCGCCGCTGATGCAGCAGGCAGTTATCCGGATCCAGCTCCAGAGCCTGCTCGATGGCGAACTGCGCCTCGCGGTAGATTTTCATGTTTAAATAGCCCTGGTGCTGCAGACTCAGGAGGAATGCTTCCAGGCAACGTGTCGGGTCCGGCTTGAAGAGATACCCCTTCTCTTTCCATCGTTTTCGCAGAGCCACTCGCTCCAGGATACCGCCTAGCCCATAAGCGGGCGACTCTTGCACCACTTCCTGGAAAACCGTTTCAGCCTCGGCGAACTTCTCTCGCTGGTAGAGGATGGAGGCATAAAACCAGCGGCTCTCGCTGTCGTTCGCCTCGCGAGCCAAACGTCGCGCAATTCTCTCGACCATGGCTAACTTTCCCTCAGCCAAGAGGATACGGGCCAGAAAGAAATGCCGGTCCAAACTATCGTGACCGCGTGGGCGCTCTTTCAGGGAGAGACGCAGCATTCGCTCCGCTTCCTGGAAGCGGCCGCGGTCGAAATAAACAATCCCCTGATGAAGGTGTTCGTCTTCCGTCTCGTACATCTTGATCCCCATTCTTACCCTCTTACGGTCTTCCCCGCAAGTGGGCGCTTCTTACTGCAGGGTGACAAACGGAGGGGAAAGGTTAGCTGGGCGTGGCCTCCCGCTGCCGGACAGTTCCCTCGGGGGGCGCCTGCAAAGCGAACCAGACGCGCGCACTGTGCACATTGGGGGGCGTCATCTTCCAAGGATCGCCAAAGCAAGCCAATTGCTCCCAACCGGCTTCTCGGATCACCTGGCGCAACTCTTCCAAGGTGTACCCACGTTCCTGCACCATCTCATCGGCGCGTTGCCACAGTTCCCCCTTGCGCCGAAACCGAGTCACCCGCAAAGTGGCGATGTTGCGCTCGTAATCGTAGGTCGGGCGATGCAACTCGAAGTGCTCTTCGCTTTCCTGGTGCACATAGCATTGGTTCCATTGCCAGTGTACGGCCAAGCCATAGATCGTATTCATCTCGAAGAGGAAGAGCCCGCCAGGTTGAACGACATCCTGTACATTGCAGAAGACCTTGTATAGCTCTTCCCCGTCCAGCAGGGTATTCAGGTTGTCGAACCAACAAGTGGCCAAGTCGAAGCGAAATTCGGAGGAAAGGTTGCGTAAGTCCTGCAGCAGGAAGCCGATGCTCAAGCCTTCTTCGCGAGCCCGGGAGCGGGCATACTCGAGAGACCAAGGAGAGGTGTCCACTCCCGTTACCTTGAACCCCTGGCGAGCTAGCAAAATGGCGAAGGTTCCGTCCCCGCAGGAGAGATCAAGGATGGTTCGCGGGTGAGCCTGGAATCTTTCCAACAATACCGGCAGGCGTTCCACCATGCGCTCGTAGAAACGGCTTCCAGCGTCTTGTCCTGCCCAGAATAGAGATTTCTCGGAGATGCTCACAGGTGATCCCATCTTAGCCTATTCTACCACCAAAGGGTCCAACCTTTCCAGTATGAAAAAGGGGACAGATTTATTTATTGAGACAGGCAAGCCGTTTTCCTCGCAGATGGCGATTATCGGCATTGCCTTAAGAACCTGCGGGAATGAAAGGATGGCTCCTGGAAGAAATGGAGAAGAAGATGGAAGGACGGGTGGAATTTCGAGGGTCAGGAAAAATAAATCTGTCCCCTTTTTCCTCCAATTGCTGATTAGTCACCTCATCGTCTTCCCCCGAATTCCGGGTTGTATTGGCGTAGGGTACCAGTTCCTCTGCTTCTTCAATTTGGCCCATCCAAGTGGCGTACTCTGCGCATAGGTAAGTTCAGGGACGTTGTTAAATTGTCAAGTAACTTTCGTCCGCACCATTTGTCGAGAGGTGAGCTGCGAGGCCTGATCACTTGCCGTGCCCATTAGAGGGCAGATGTTTCCCACATGATACCCGCCGGGAACATGTCGCCCTCTCTCGTTGCCGCCCACGATCCGTGCCCGAAGATGAATGGGGTGTCGAGCGGATTCGATCTAGAGGATGGGGTTATGGAATCGCCATGACGGTTTTAGTCAACAATTTAACAACGTCCCTGAGTTCTCTAAAAGGTCGCGAAGAGAGTGAAAACACCAAGAGGAGCCCCGAAAAGCTCCTCTTGGTGTAGTCCGGGAAGCAGAAGACTAGAAGGCGTTGAACTCGACGTTGATGCTGCCGCTGGTGATGCCGAGCTGCATATCCAGCTTGGTGGCTGCGCCGGCGTAATTGGGCGATTCAAAACGCTCGCCATTGGAAAAGGATCGGCCATCAACCATGGCGCTGCCGCTGGTGCGGTCTACCCGCACGCTGTAGGCGACCCCTTTTGGCACTTGGATGCGGATGTCGCCGCTGGTGATGCCGACCCGCAGGTTATGCACGCCGGGTGTCAAGCCGGCCAGGTTGAAGACCCCGTTGCCGGAGGTAAACTCTACGTTCATCTCGCGAAAGTTGGTGAACCCGAGGTTGCGTCCATCGGCCCGGCCAGAAGTGAAATGGAAGGTGATGCGCGGGTTGGCGCTGGAGACTTGGGTTCCGGCATCCCATGCGAGTTCCCCACTGGTGAAAGTGAAGCTGGCATCTTGGATGGAAAGGCCGTTGGTGTCGGCGAGGATCTTGCCGGAGGTCATTTGAGCGTCGAAGGCGACAGGCAAGAATGTTTTCAGGGAGATGTCCCGCTCCAACCGCACGCTTCCCCAATTGAACGGAGAGAGAAAAGGCAGCCAACTCGTCGGACCTTGCCGGTAGCTGGCGGTTACTTGATAGGTGTCTCCGGTCCGGCTTCCGGCGGGGGCCGGCAGATCGTTGATGTTGCTGGTGGTGATGATCTGGAGTGCATTGGCGCCCAATCCGGCATCGGGATGGATGTTGATCGACCCGGCGGGCGCTTCCAGTTTTAGCAGCAAGGTTCTGGCGTCGCCGATCATGCTTTGGCTCCACTGCTCGGTCTTGGTTTGGGTTTCGCCGAGATTGATGTTCATGCCGGGGATCAGATTGGGGACCACCATAAAGCTGACGAAGACCACCAGCAGGATCACCAGGATCGCGATCACCCAACCCGGCGTGGAGCGGCGGTTGAAGATGATGCCGACGCCGATGGCGATCAGCAGGATCGGCCAGATGACGCTCCAGTTCACTTGGATGACGTTCAGTTGGCCGAGCAGGAAGAGCACGCCCAAGCAGATCAGGATCAAGGGGAAGACGAAGTCTCCGCCATGGCGTTCGCGCCGAGGCGGCAACGGGGGGGTTTGCCAGCCCGGAGACTGCCAGGGTGGGGGAGCGCCGGGCGGCG
>CAYXFH010000066.1:0-3609 GCA_964464245.1 uncultured bacterium | reverse complement strand
CGCTGAGTATCGTGGCGTTGGTGGATTTGATCGAACGCGAACTGGGTGGGTAAAAAGGGGACAGATTTATTTATTAATGACAGGCAAGCCGTTTTCTCGCGGATCCCGCTGACTGTCGATGATCCAGCTACTGCATCCTTGGCCTTGCTTGGCCTTGCCGACAGTGAAACAAAGCGAGCGGAGAAGTTATGCAGCTTGGATCTAAGAAACCATTGTGGCGGGAGAATAGGAACTGATCCAACCATTGCTCCCATGGGGACAACGGACTAACAGCCCGTCATAAGTGCAGCGCAGGAGAAAATAAATCTGTCCCCTTATTCTTCCGGACTGTGGGGAGGAGGGCCTGCTACAATAAGCGAGGAATGGCTAGGATCCTTGCATTAAATAATAAGAATCCGTACATCACTTACGACGGGTGGGGGCTTTTTCCCGCATGTTGAACGGTGTCATTCTCCAAAAGCTTCAATCGCTGGACGAGACGATTTCTGAGCTTCATTCCTTGGGATCTGTCAGTGCAAGAGAACTTCTCCAGGATTGGCGCACCCGGCGGGCTGTGGAACGGGATCTTCAGGTCCTCGTGGAAGTGGTCATCGATATCTGTCAGCGGGTGATCGCCTTGTCTGATCAGACACCGGCCACCACCGGAGGGGATGCCGTGGAGCGCTGCATCGCCATGGGCGCTATCTCAGACTGCGATTCATACCGGCAGATGGTCCGTTTTCGCAACTTCATCGTCCATCGCTATGAGCGAGTAGACGCGGAAATCCTGGCTGAGATGGTCAATCGTCACCTTGAAGATTTCGCCCAATTCCGCCGGGAGATCCTTGCCTATGCACAGCGTGGATAAATTTCACCTGGCAGCAGTCTGGCCAAAGTATTTGAACATCGTGGCAGCCTGGGTATTCGGCTCTGCCAAACAAGGCGTGGTCCGCCCAGGGAGCGACCTGGACATTGCCGTACTCTTCACCCAAAAACCAACCTTGGAGGAGCGCGTGGTTCTCCTCACCGACCTCCAGCAGGCGGCCGCCCTCGAGAAGGTGGATCTGCTGATTTTGAATGACGCCTCCCCCATCGCCCGCATGGAAGCGCTCTCCGGTCCTCTCTTGTTCTGCCGGGACGATGGTGTCCGAGCCATCTTCACTTCCCTGGCAGCGCGCGAGTACGAATCGGAGATGGCTTTTCTGGCGTGGGGCTTGGCGATGCGAGCGGAGATCCAGGCAGTACGGGCAGCAACGGAAGTGGTGAGTAAGGGGTAGTCTCTGATTGCCAGATCACCCTGAAGGCGAGCGTGGCACTTTGCGGAGCCTGATCGCTGCCAAAAATGTCACCGTTGGGTGCTACAAGCAAATATTGGCTCTTTCTCATGTCGAGTGGGTAAGGCAGTTTGAAGGCAACAAGATCCCTGGAACCATCGATTTTCCTGGGACCGAGATCGCTCCTGGAACCATCGGTTTTCCTGGGACCGCCGCACCCCAGTGCGGCATCAGCAGTAACAAGACGGAAGCCAACCGCTCTGGAGACCAACGCCCCCCACCGGCTGGAGAACGTGGGCAAGATCCCAGTGCACCTAATTGAGGTGCAGAACAGCGAATACCTGGGAGAGGACGACATCGACCGCTTCACCGACGATTTCGGGCGCTAGACGAGGTAGCTATTTAACCTCGCGCGACAGTGACGATCATCTCCCTTGCAGCGGGAGGTAATGAGGCACATCATCCTAGGAAGCATGCTCATGACATGAAATGGATACTCATCGGGGATAACGTACGAAATCTAAAGACCGGTCCTGACCCAAAAATCCTACTCCAGAGGCGCAGTCAGGGTCTCCCAGATCTCTTCGACAAGGAATGGATTGAAAATGCGGACGCCTCGAACCTTGAATTGCTGCTCGCCGTTGTAGAGGACCGCTCCTGCGGTGACGCGTTTCATTCCCAACGCCTGAAAACGCTCTAACCCTTTGATGAAATCCACGGAAAAGGTTCCTGCAGACTTGATCTCGACCGGCCTTAGCGCGCCACTTTCCCTGATCAGCAAATCGACCTCGTTGCCATGGGAGTCGCGGAAGAAGTACATCTCCGGCCTGATCCCCTTATTGAGAGCGCCCTTCACGATCTCTGCAACGATGAGGTTCTCATATAGATTGCCGCGCAAGGGATCACGGGATGCTTGTTCTGCCGTGTGGATACCCAGCAGAAAGGCGGCGAGACCCACATCTATGAAAAAGATCTTTGGGGACTTGATCACACGTTTTCGGACATTCTCGAAGAATGGGGGGAGTTCAAACACGACGTACGAGGCCTTCAGCACAGAGAGCCAATTCCGGATGGTCGTAGCGGAGACGCCCACGTCATTCGACAGTGAAGCGAGATTGACGATCTGTCCTACCCGCCCCGCTAAAAGCGTGAGGAACCTCTGAAACTGCGATAAATCGCGCAACTGGATCAAAGCACGCACATCGCGCTCCACATAGGTTTGCAGATAGCCATTGAAGAATCTGCGCGGTTCGAGTCCCTCTTCGTGAAGCCGCGGGAAAGATCCGCTCACGATTAGGTTGAAGGTCTCCTGTGTGGACCCATAATGGCGAAGCTCATGAAGGGAGAAGGGCCACAGCGTCAGAATGGCGGTGCGACCAGCCAGCGACTGGCTGATCGCCTCGTGTAGTTGCGGTTGATGGCTGCCGGTCAGGATAAATTGTCCGCGCTTGTTGCTCTTATCGACCATTCCCTGGACGTATGAGAGCAGAGCCGGAAGGCGTTGTACTTCGTCCAGGATACCGCCACCTTCCATCTGGCCGAGAAATCCCCGTGGATCGGCTTCGGCTGCCATCCGAAGATCCGGATCCTCCAGGGAAAAGTATGGTTTGTCGGGAAAGGTCATCCGAGCCAGAGTGGTTTTGCCCGATTGGCGGGGACCCAGGATAGTCGCCACAGGATACTCGGCGGCGGATCGGACCAATTCTGCTGAGATGTCTCGAGATATCACAGAGGAACGATACTCTCCTGGTGTGCAAAATACAAGTTAAAAGTCTTATTTGCACAACATTCCTGACCAATAAACAGTAAACTCTACTCCCATGCCTTGACCAACCAGGGGCAACTAATCAGCTTGCGGCAGCATGTCCTGGCGCAGATCACTGCCATGCGCCAGCAACGAACCTTTCTTCGTGAACAAATGGGGAAATAAGGGGACAGATTTATTTATTGATGACAGGCAAGCCGTTTCCTCGCGGATCCCGTTGACTGCCGATGATCCAGCTACTGCACCCTTGGCCTTGCCGACGGTGAGACAAAACGAGCAGAGAAGGTATGCGGCTTGGATAGAAGAAACCATTGTGGCGGGAGATTGGGAGCTGATCCAACTATCGCTCCAATGGGGATAAAGGAGTAACGGCCCGTCTTGATCGCAGCGCAGGAGTAAATAAATCTGTCCCCTTTTCTCTGAATATGTGCTAAAATACATACTAAAGCATATAGGAAGGAGCAAGATGCAGAGAATCATTGGTGTCACCGAGCTTCAGCGCCGTTTTCGGCCCTTCTTTGAAGATGTAGTGCGCAAACGCATCCCCCTGGTACTCACGCGCGGCTCCCGTCCCGAAGCCGTACTGATTCC
>CAYXFH010000065.1:0-16179 GCA_964464245.1 uncultured bacterium | reverse complement strand
TAAGTTAGCAAAACCGACGCAGTTCGGACCAATCAGTCGAAAACCCAATTGCCGGCAGACGACAGCCAGTTCCCTTTGGAGCGCTTCACCTGTTTCACCCGCTTCGCTGAAGCCACTGGCGAAGGCCCAACCGCAATCGATGCCGCGTCTGCTACATTGTAGGATGGCGGGGATGACTGCCTCCGCCCGAAGGCAAATAGCAGCGAAATCAACATCCCCAGGGATTTTTTCAACACTTGGAAAACAGCGAAGCCCAAAGACGGTTGCGTGTTTTGGGTTGACCGGGTAAATCTCCCCCGAAAAAGAGAGCGTACGAAGGTTCTCGACCACATTTGCGCCTGCCCCACCGCCCTCGGAAGCTCCGATCACGGCGATCGAACGCGGTGCGATCAAACGGCGCAACTCGTTTCTACTTTTCGGCAATTCCGTCATCGGGTATTCATTTATTCAATTACCACGCTGCCGCGGGCTGATGTGTTGCATTGAATGAAACGCCGTTCTAAAATCAACCTAATCTTACGGCTCCACGACCAAGGATGTCAAGAGGATTCGGTGGAATGTGGAACTCCACTCCGCCTTCCGCGATAGAAGGGTCGGGCTGCGAGGAATTGCTGGGTATTCCGCTGGCAGAGAGAACAGAAGGAAATGACAGAGAAAAAAAGCAATCCGGTTCAATGCCTCGAGAAAGCGCTGATCCTGCTGGCTGAACTCGCTCTAGTGGCGAAGGATATCGACCTTAAAGAGGTGTCTCGCCGCGCCAACCTTTCCAAAAGCACAGCGTCGAGATTGTTGGCCACGATGGAGCAACGGGGCATTGTCCGGCAAAATCGGTTGAGCCGGCGATTCAGCTTGGGATCTGACCTCATTCGCCTGGGCAGTATCGCCTCGGACCAGTTGGGACTCTCCGAACTCTCTCACCCTTTCCTGGAAGAGTTGATGGAAGCTTCGGGAGAGACTACATCGCTGGCAATCTTAAGTAACAACCAGGCACTCTACATCGATCAAGCGCTCAGTTTGAGCATGATCCGCTCTTTTCCCCCTGTTGGCACCTACATCGACTTACACTGTAGCGCAGTGGGGAAAGTCCTCTTGAGCGAATTGCCGCCTGACCAGATCCAACGAGTCTTCCAGGCTAAGGGGTTGGCTGCCTATACCAAGAACACCATCACCAATTCCAATCAGTTGCTCAAGCTTCTGGAGGCTGTACGCGAGAACGGTTATGCCGTGGACTTGGAGGAAAAAGAGATCGGAGGAGTTTGCATCGCTGCGCCCCTGCGCAATTATGCCGGACGGATCGTCGCGGCGGTCGGCATTTCCGGGCCTTCTAATCGCATTACCGCCGAAAAGCTTCAGTCACTTGCGCAGCGCGTGGTCCAGGCTGCCAAGAAGGCCTCTGCTCAGCTTGGCCACGCATTGCCCGACCAAAGATATAGTAGGTTGGAAGACTAATATATCCCGTTTTAGATGGAAAGGAGAGCGCTATGAAAGCGCTATCGCAACAAGCAGTCCGGATGCCGGCCTCTGGGATTCGCGAGATCATGGATCTCGCCTGGAAAACGCCCGGTTGCATCCACCTGGAGGTTGGCCAACCTGACTTTCCAACCCCTGCTCACATTGCTGCTGCAGGCATCCGCGCCATTGAAGAGGGTTTAACCCAATACACCTCTTCTCGCGGAATCCCTCCTCTTCGCGAGGCGATCTGCCGAAAATTGCGAGAAAAGAATGGAATCGAAGCCTCCGAGGAGAATCTAACCGTTTGTCCTGGAGCAGTGATGGCTCTCGATTCCTCGATCTTGGCCGTGGTGGAACCCCAGGATGAAGTGCTGCTGGCAGACCCAGGTTGGCCGAACCCGGAGATGATGGTGGAACTAATCGGCGCCACTCCCGTTCATTTCAATCTTTTCCCGGAACGAGGCTTCCTTCCGGATACGAGCCAGATCGAATCACTGGTTAGCCCTCGGACCAAAGCCATCGTCTTGAACAGCCCTTCCAACCCTACCGGTGCGATCTTTCCTCGTTCGCTGGTAGAGGAAATTTATCGTATCGCCCAGCGACACGACCTTTACATCATTTCCGACGAGATCTACGAGGATCTGGTCTTCGAAGGAGAGCACTTTAGCCTGGCTCGCCTGGACCAAAATAAACGTGTTATCAGCGTCTTCGGCGTATCCAAGAGTTACGCCATGACTGGATGGCGGCTGGGTTACGTGGTTGCCCCGCAAGCTGTCTCAGCCATCATCACCAAGCTGCAGGAGCCACTTGTCTCCTGCGCCTCCTCGATCTCCCAGGCCGCTGGGGTTGCCGCCCTGAATGGCCCCCAGGGGGATGTGACCCGCATGCGCGAGGCTTACCGCCGTCGTCGAGACATCGCCTTGGAGATCCTAGAGCGCAACGGTCTCTATGAGTACACACCGGGAGGCGCCTTTTATGTGATGATTCACGTCGGCCGTCTGGGGAACGATTCTCGCGAGATCGCCAAGCGTCTGTTAGCGGAAACTAAAGTGGCGGTTGCCCCCGGTTCGGCCTTCGGTCGCAGCATGTGCAAGTACGTGCGGGTGAGCTTGGCCAACAGCGATGACGCAATCCGGGAGGGCGTGGAACGAATTTGTCATTTCGTAACCAGTGGAGGGAACATGTCCACTACGCTTTCCTGCTCGTAACGCGGTCATCCCTGTTTTGTAAAAAAAGCCCGGGGCAAAAAACCCCGGGCTTGCTATTCTTCTGATCGGATTTCGTCAGCCGGGGTTTCCACTTAGAAGACGAACGTATTGCACCCGTTCGTATCCTTCGGAAGCGCCAATGGCCTTGCGGCTCATGCTTCCGCGCATTTGCTCGACCGACTCGTAGTCGTGCTCTTCCATCCAACGCACCATCGCTTCCAAGAGTTTCTTCAAGTGGGTGATACCGTGTTTCAACAAGGCTGAGGCCATCATGGCCACCTTGGCGCCGGCCATCAAGCACTTCAAGACATCGCTGTGCGAGTAGACTCCGCCGGTGATGCCCAGGTCCGCTGAGATTTGCCCGTAGAGGAGCGCCGTCCACTGCAGCCGCAAGCGCAATTCCTCCGGGGCAGAGAGTTGTAGATTAGAAACGACTTCAAGCTCTTCCAAATCGATGTCGGGCTGATAGAAACGATTGAAAAGGACCAACCCATCTGCTTTGGCTTGATCGATTAAGAGCGCCATGTTTCCGATGGAGCTGAAGTAGGGGCTCAGTTTCACCGCCAGCGGGATGCGCAGCTCGGATTTTACGGCCTTAACCAGGTCCAGGCATTTTGACTCTACGGAGTGGCCGGTCTCTAGGAGATCAGCCGGGATATCATAGATGTTCAGTTCCAGGGCGTCGGCTCCGGCTTGTTCGATCTCTTTGGCATAACGGACCCAGGATCCCAAGGTGTTTCCGTTTAAACTAGCGATAACAGGGATGGAGAGAGCTGCTTTGGCTTTTTGGATCGACTCCAGATACCGTTCGGGTCCCATGTTGTACTGATCGAGGTCCGGTAACAAGTTCAGAGCTTCAGCAAACCGATCGGTTCCTTGGGAGAGGCGCTCGTTTAACTCCAAGCTGTCTTTGGTCAACTGTTCCTCGAAGAGAGAGGGCAATACCACGGCGCCTGCTCCCGCCTCCTCCAAGCGAAGGAGGTTATCCAGCTTCTCTGTTAGCGGAGAGGAGGAGGGAACGATGGGACTTGGCAAGAGCAGCCCGAGATAAGTAGTCTCGAGATCGATCACTCCAGTTCGCCTTCCGGCTTCGTCTTTACAGGCATGGCCGCCAGGTTCTGGTACAGAGCCCAACGCGACGCGACATCTTCCTCCGCCAAGGCCAGGAGTTTTTCTGCCCGTTCCGGCTCGCTGGCCTTGAGCATCGAGTAGCGCGTCTCATTGTAGATGTATTCCGCCAAAGGAAGGGTAGGCGGTTTGGAGTCCAACAAGAGCGGGTTTCTTCCCTGTTTCAGCAACTCCGGGTTATAGCGCAAGAGCGGCCAATAGCCGGAGCTGACCGCTTTCTTTTGCTGGTCCAAGCCATGGATCAAATCCAAGCCCTGGTTGATGCAGTGGCTGTAGGCGATGATCAGGGATGGCCCCTCAAAGGCTTCTGCCTCCAGGAAAGCTTTAATAGTTTGACCGTCATCTGCGCCCAGAGCTATTCGTGCCACATAGACGGTCCCGTATGAGATAGCCATCATGGCCAAGTCTTTCTTGCGCGTATCTTTTCCATTGGCGGCGAAACGCGCTACGGCGCCGCGCGGGGTAGACTTTGACATCTGTCCGCCAGTATTCGAATAGACTTCGGTGTCCAGCACCAAGGCATTTACATTGCGCCCTGAGGCGAGCACGTGGTCCAAGCCGCCGTATCCAATATCGTAGGCCCACCCATCACCACCCACCGCCCATACACTCCTCTTCACCAAGGTCTCAGCGATAGTGGCTAACTGTTGAGCTTCCGCATTCCCGAGAGTGGCCAACATCGGCTTCAGCGCAGCGACCCTTTCCCGCTGAAGGCGCACGCCTTCCTCACTGTTCTGCTCTGCCTTCAAAAGACTGTCAACCAATTGCTCGCCCAGGGAAGGAGCCAAACGTACGAGCAGATCGCGGGCGAATTCCGCCTGTTTGTCGATGGCTAAGCGCATTCCCAGTGCGAACTCGGCCGCATCCTCGAAGAGTGAATTGGACCAAGCCGGTCCGTACCCGTCGGCGTTCATTGCCCAAGGCGTAGTGGGTAGGTTGCCCCCATAGATCGAGGAACAGCCGGTGGCGTTGCCGATAATCGCCCGGTCGCCGAAAAACTGGCTGAGTAGTTTTACGTAGGGCGTTTCACCGCAACCGGCACAGGCGCCCGAGAACTCGAAAAGCGGCCGGAGCAGCATCACGTCGCGCACTTGATTCAGTTTTAGTTTGCTCCGATCGGCTTCGGGAAGGCTCAGGAAGAAAGCCCAGTTTTCCACCTCTTGGGTGCGGAGCGGAGGTTGTGGGCGCATATTGATCGCCCGCAGCCCTGCTTCCTTCTTGTTCTTGGCCGGACAGTTTTGCACGCAAAGGCCGCAACCGGTGCAGTCTTCCGGCGCTGCTTGGACGCTGAAGGATGCGCCGGGGAACTCTTTCCAGCGCGCCGGGGCAAACTGAAAGGCAGCCGGCGCACGATCCAATTGCGCATTGTCGTATACTTTGCCGCGGATGGCAGCGTGCGGGCAAACGATCGAACATTTCCCGCATTGAATGCAGACGGCGGGATCCCACACGGGAATCTCCAAAGCGATATTGCGCCGTTCCCATTGGGTGGTGGCGCTGGGAAAGGTTCCGTCTACCGGCATCGCGCTGGTGGGGAGCGAATCGCCGTCCAGAGCGATGATCGGCGCCAAAGTCTGCTGTACGAAAGCCGGCGCTTCCAATGGGACAGGTCGGCGTATATCGAAGAGCGAGTTGGCCTCGCTGGGCGTCGTCACTTGATGAAGATGCGCCAAAGCATGGTCGACTGCTTCGAAATTCATCTTCACCACCGCTTCGCCCCGTTTGCCATACGTCTTGCGGATCGATTCTTTGATTTTTTCGATGGCTAGATCAACCGGAAGAACCCCACTGATGGCGAAAAAGCAGGTCTGCATAATCGTATTGATGCGATTACCCATCCCGCTATCTTTGGCTACCCGGTATCCGTCGATCACATAGAACTTTAGCTTCTTGTCCAGAATGGAACGCTGCACCTGGCGTGGGAGGCGATCCCAGACTTCCTCCGGCCCAAAGGGGCTGTTCAGGAGAAAGGTCGCCCCTTCCTCGGCATTGCGCAGGAAATCGAACTGCTCCAGGAAGAAAAATTGGTGGCAGGCGATGAAGTTGGCCCGGTTGATCTGGTAGGTGGAATGGATCGGCTTGGGGCCGAAACGTAAGTGGGAGACGGTGACTGTTCCGGCCTTCTTGGAGTCATAGAAATAGAAGCCTTGGGCGTAGTTCTCCGTCTCCAGGCCGATGATCTTGATCGAGTTCTTGTTGGCGGAAACGGTCCCGTCTGATCCAAGCCCGTAGAATAGACAACGAAGGGTGCGGGGATCCTCGGTGGAGAAGGATGGGTCATACGGCAAGCTGCTGTGCGTGACATCTTCCCGGATGCCGATAGTGAAGTGGTTCTTGGGTTGTTCTTTGGCAAGCTCATCGAAGACAGCTTTCACCATAGCCGGTGTAAACTCTTTGGAAGACAGGCCGTAACGCCCGCCGATGACGCGAGGCTTGCCCGGGAATGGGACTTGGCCTGCTTCAGTGGCCTCGGCAATGGCAGAGAGGACATCCAAGTAGAGGGGTTCGCCGATCGACCCCGGTTCTTTGGTTCGGTCCAAGACGGCGATCTTGCGAATAGTGGCAGGCAGGGCGGCAATGAAGTCGCGGACCGCGAAAGGCCGGAAAAGGCGAACCATCAACAAGCCCAATTTCTCCCCGCCTGCCAGCAGTTGGTGAACCGTTTCCTCGGCAGCTTGCGCCCCGGAACCCATCATCACAATGACGCGTTCAGCATCGGGCGCGCCGACATAATCGAAGAGGTGGTAAGAGCGACCAGTGACTTGCGCAAAACGCTCCATGACATCGCGAACGATTCCGGGACAATCCATGTAGAAGGTGTTGCATGCTTCCCTGGCCTGGAAGAAGACGTCAGGGTTCTGGGCGGTGCCGCGAATGAAGGGATGATCGGGTGACAAAGCTCGGCGTCGGTGTTCGTCGATGAAGGAATCATCGATGATGGCGCGCAACTCCTCGGCGGTCACCTGCTCGACGCGGGCTTCCTCGTGTGAAGTGCGGAAGCCATCGAAGAAGTGAAGGAAGGGGACGCGGGATCGTAGGGTGCTGTCTTGGGCGATCACCGCCAGATCCATCGCTTCTTGGGGCGAGTTGGAGGAGAGCAAGGCAAAGCCTGTGGTTCGCGTAGCCATCACATCGCTATGGTCGCCGTAGATGGAGAGAGCGTGCGTGGCCACAGTGCGCGCCGCGACATGGATGACGGTAGAGGTGAGCTCACCGGCCATCTTGAACATATTGGGAATCATCAGTAAAAGTCCCTGGGAAGCGGTGAAAGTTGTGGCAAGGGCGCCTGCCTGGAGCGCTCCATGAAGAGCGCCGGCTGCCCCTGCTTCACTCTGCAGCTCAACTACCTGGGGGATCGTGCCCCAGAGATTCGGTTTGCGTTGGGCGGACCACTGATCGGAAAGTTCACCCATTGGTGAGGAGGGGGTGATCGGATAGATGGCGATCACCTCGTTCAGTTGGTAGGCTGCGTAGGCCGCAGCTTCGTTACCGTCAATCATTAAGATCGGTCGGGCCATTCACTTCTTCCTTCCTAATCCCGTACTTGGATTCTTACTGGCCAAACTCGCCCAGCAGCAAGGACAACCCTTGCGCCATGGGGACAAACCTGGACAATGGGGACAGATTTCCGGATTGACCGGAGGTCTAATCTGTTCCCATTGTCCCCCATCGCATAGCCTCGCGAAAAACGAGGTTGGCCTCGCCGGTAGTGTAACATAACACGCTGCCGCGGGCTGATTAGACTGCCGCGGCGCCTTCATTCCAAAAAATCGGGCAGCCAGTTGCCTCTTCTGACGATATAAGCTAAGATACACAACGGAAGACAAGGGTGGTTGCAAGCGGCAACCACAGATCTTTTCTTCTTGGGTTAGGGCCCAAACCCTAGCCCATTTTATATTCCTATTCGTCCCGGGAAAAGGGGAAGATGGCAGCCTGATGAGCCAAGGACCGCCAAAGTAGGAATCCCAAGCCAAGAAGACTTAACAGTAAACCCAACGAAAACAACCAACTGCGACGATTCATCATTCTCTCCTACGTTTTCTCTTCTCGGGCAAAAGGAATGCCCAGCGCTGCTGGCGCGCCTAGATGCCGTCTCGCTGTCTCCCGTGTGGCAAAGACCAACACCAAGATGGTGGCCACATACGGAGTCATATTCAGGAAAAAGGAAGGTACGGCCAGGCCTAAGGCTTGAGCTCTGAATTGCACCGCATCCACCAAGCCGAAGAGGTATGAGCCCAGCAATGCCCTGAGAGGATCCCAGGAAGCGAAGATGACCAAAGCGATGGCGATCCACCCGCGGCCGGCCACCATGTTCTCCAGCCAGACAGGGGTATAGGCGAGGGACAAATACGCTCCACCGAGGCCGGCTAGGCAGCCCCCTAATAATGTGTAGAGGTAACGGATCCCGGTGACGTTGATCCCCATGGCATCGGCTGTGGCGGGGTTCTCCCCTACCGCCCGCATGTGCAGGCCGGGACGGGTGCGGTAGATCCAGAAAGACAAGATGGGGATTAAAAGGTAGGAGATGTAGACGAGCGCATCTTGTTGGAAGAAGACTTCCCCGAGTAGAGGGATTTGAGAGAGAATCGGAAAATCAAAGGGGTGAAAATAGCTGACGATCGGAACTCCGATCACTACTTTGCCGATAAAACCAGAAAGACCCATGCCGAACATGGTCAAAGCCAAGCCGCTGACGACCTGCTGGGCTCGTAGGGTGATCGTTAAGAAGGCGTGAATCAAGGCCAAGAGAGCGCCAGAAGAGATCGCGGCCAGCACCCCCAGCCAGGGGTTGTTGGTCATCGAGCAGATTAGAAAACCGGTCAGGGCGCCGATCAGCATCATCCCTTCTAAACCGAGATTGAGTATGCCGGCCCGTTCGGCCAGGATCTCGCCGAGGGTAGCGTAGAGAATCGGAGTGCCAGCTTTGATCGCTGCGGCGAGGGTGGCGAGAATGACATCCCAGGTCATGCCCGGCTCCCCTTCCAGCGCAAGCGGTAACGCGTCAAAATATCACCACCCAAGAGCAGGAAGAGAATCAACCCCTGGAGGATGAGCACAAGCGAATCGGAAAGGCCGAAAGCCCGTAAGGAATATCCACCCACCAGCAGTCCGCCGAAGAGGAAAGAGACTGCGATGGTAAGCCAGGGATTGAAGCGGGAAAGCCAAGCAATGATGATGGCCGTGTACCCGAATCCGGGCGAGATCGCTGGTTGGAGCCGGTGAATGACACCGGAGATTTCACCCATCCCGGCCAAACCGGCTAAACCGCCGGAGATGGCGAAGACCAGCAGAATGGCGCCGGGGATGTTCATGCCTGCGTAGCGAGCGGCCTGGGGATTCTCACCGATAATGCGGATCTCGTAGCCTACCCGGGTGGATTTCAGCAGGAAGTAAAGGAAGACAGCGGCCAATATGGCGAAGGCCAAGCCAAGGTGAATCCTTGTCCCGGCAAAAGTCGGAAGCCACGCTCCTTCACCGAAGGGGGCCGTGTAGGGAAAGCCGTACCCGAGAGGGTCTTTCCATGGACCATAGATCCAATACTGAAACCAAAGGATGGCCACATAGTTGAGCAACAGCGAAGTGATAATCTCATTAACGTTGAGCTTTGCTTTCAGCAACCCTGGGATCAATCCCCAAAGTGCGCCGCCCACAAGAGAGGCCAGAACCATCAATGGGATCAGCCACCAACCTTGTCCCTGCGGGAAAGCCAGGGCGATCCCTCCAGCGGCGAAGGCGCCCATGTACAGTTGCCCTTCCGCTCCGATGTTCCAAAGAGTGGCGCGAAAAGCGATCCCTACGCCCAAGCTGCAAAGGATCAGCGGGATCGTTTTTACCAGTGTCTCGGAAAGAGCATAGCCCGAGCCGAAGGCGCCCACAAACATCTCGCGGTAGGCTTCCCAAGGGTTCGACCCAGTGAGCGCGATGATGATTGCCCCCATCAGCAAGGCCAGGATGATGGCCAGCAATGGAACCATCGCTGAGAGCAACCTGGAAGACTGGGCGCGTTTTTCCAGGAAGATGCTCATGCGTGAGCCTCAAGAGATGCTGACTCAGGCTCTTTTGTTCCACCTTTTTTCCCAGCCATCATCAAGCCGATGGTTTCAATTTGATCTGCTTCAGCAGGGACTTCCCCCATGAACTTTCCTTCATAGATCACATCGATCCGATCACAGAGCGCCAGAAGTTCATCCAGGTCCTCGGAGATGAGGAGGATCGCAGCTCCTTTGCTTCGCTGCTCCAAGAGCATCTGGCGCACGTCCTCAGTGGCCCCTACGTCCAAACCGCGGGTCGGATGCACGGCGATCATCAACTCGGAGAAAGTGGCGATCTCTCTGGCCAGGATCAGCTTCTGGACGTTTCCCCCGGAGAGCAGTCTAACCGGTGTCTCCAAGCTGGGTGTGGAGATCTGGAACTGCTTGACCAGCTTCTGAGCGAACTCGCGGATGCGGCTCAGGTTGAGCAGGGGGCCGTTTCTAAAGGGTTCGACGCGGTAACACTTCAACATCAGGTTATCGAGCACGCAGAGGTTGGGCGCTGTTCCGGTACCCTTGCGGTCTTCTGGTATGTGCGCCACTCCCTGGTCGATCACTTGGCGCGGGCTGTTGTTGGTGACATCCTTGCCGTTGACCACCACCTTCCCGCTTGTGGCCGGTCGCAGGCCGGTGATCACCTCCGCCAACTCCCGCTGGCCGTTTCCGGCAACACCAGCGATCCCAACGATCTCTTTTGATCGAACCGAGAGGCTGATATCGCGCAAAGCCGGGAATCCTTTATCGGAGAGGGCATGTAGATTGCAGAAAGAAAGGACTTCGTCGCCGGGGATTGCCTTTTCTTTGTGCAACTCAAAGAGCATTTCCCGTCCCACCATCAAGCGCGCCAGCTCGGTGGGGTTGGTGTCTTTGGTGTTGACCGTGGCGATGCGCTTCCCTTTCCGCATGACGCTGATCCGGTCGGAAAGGGACATCACCTCTTCCAGCTTATGACTGATGATGACAAGCGTATGGCCGGCCCTGGCCATCTGCCGGAGGGTCACAAAGAGTTCCCGCACTTCCTGGGGTGTCAGCACGGCGGTCGGCTCATCCAGGATCAGAATCTTCGCCCCTCGATAAAGGGATTTAAGGATTTCTACCCGCTGTTGCTCTCCCACTGACAATTGCCAGATCTTGGCATGAGGGTCCACTTGAATGCCGAAGGATTGGGCTATTTTCCCCACTTCCGCCTCCAGCTTGCGCTCATTGAGCAAGAAACGTGGTTTATTAAGCCCAAGGGTGACATTTTCGGCCACCGAATAGGGTACCACCAACATGAAATGCTGGTGAACCATCCCTATCCCGGCGCGGATCGCGTCACGCGGCGAGCGAATCAGCGCTTTCTCCCCGTCAATCCGAATGGTCCCAGCATCCGGGCTGTAGATCCCAGCCAGGACGCACATCAAGGTCGTCTTTCCGGCGCCATTCTCTCCAAGAAGGGCGTGGATCTCCCCCTCGCGAATGTCTAAATCCACGCCATCGTTGGCGATTACGCCGGGGAACCGCTTGAAGATCCCCTCCATCCGCACCTTCTCGTTCAAGACCTACTCCTTTGTTTCGATCCGCTGCGGGGAGATGCTTCCTCCCCGCAGCGGAAGTGGAATCTCTTCTCGAGAAGCGGACTAACCGCCGCTTGGGATCTGCCCGTTGACGCCCTCAACGAACCACATCATATTGAGGATCTCTTCCCCGGTCATTTTCGCGCCCGCTGCAACCTTGACGGCGCCGGTTTGGTCCTTCAATGGACCGGCGAAGATAGAGAAGATGTCAAATGTCCCGGCCATGACCTCAGCCTTCTTGGCGTCCACCAATGTCTTGACATCGGCTGGAACGAAGTTGGCGAGGGGAGTCAGGCTGACCATTCCGTCCTTCATCCCCCCCCAATATTGCTCGGTTTTCCAGGCGCCGGCCTTGATCCGCTTGACAGCATCGACGTAGTAGGAACCCCAATTCCAGACGGGGCAGGTGAGGACGGCTTTGGGGGCGAACTTGGCCATGTCAGAGTCGTAGCCGACGCCGTACTTCCCGGCCGCTTCAGCCGCTTGCTGCGGGCCAGGAGTGTCCTGGTGCTGGGCAATGACGTCACAGCCGGTGTCCAGCAGTCCTTCCGCCGCCTGACGTTCCTTAGCAGGGTCATACCAGGTGTTGGTCCAGACGACGTTGACTGTCGCCGCTGGGTTGACAGCGCGAACGCCGAGAGTGAAGGCGTTGATCCCGCGGATCACTTCGGGGATCGGGAACGCCGCCACATAGCCGAGCTTATTGGTCTTGGTCATCTTGCCCGCCGCCATGCCGGAAAGGTAGCGCGGCTCTTCAATCTTGCCGAAATAAGTTCCCACGTTGGCTGCCGTCTTGTAGCCGGAGCAGTGCAGGAAGATGGTATTGGGGAAGTCCTTGGCCACTTCGATGGTCGGATCCATATAGCCGAAAGAGGTAGTGATGATCACATTGAAACCCTGCTGGGCGTAGTCTCGGATCACCTTGGTGGAGTCAGCCCCTTCCGGAACCGATTCAATGAACTTAGCCTCGATGCCGGGCACATTCTGCAACAACATCAGGCGTCCTTGCTCGTGCTCGAAGGTCCACCCGCCATCCCCGATAGGCCCAATGTAGATGAAAGCGACGCGGAACTTCGGCGGGGGGGTGGGAGGTATTCCAGTTGTGGGAGAGGGGACAACGGTCGGCGTCGGCGTGGGGGTCGGCGTGCTCGGCTGGGCCGGCGCGCAGGAGGTCACCAACAAGGCCAACATGGCCAGAGTGGCGACGGTCATGAAAAAGAACTTCTTACGCATTTTTACTCTCCTTCCTTCTTCCAAACGTGCGAGCACCATTCTAGCGGATATTCCTCCCTCCGCCATAAGACGGGTGCATGGCGCCAGAGTGATTTTACTCGCTGCCGCGGGCTGATGCTCGCTGCCGCGGGTTGCAAAGTGGCTCTATTCGACACCATCCTTTCAATCCAACCGGCCGTCGTCTTCAAGCTACAGTTTCTACAACCGTTTCCAAAGTTTGCGGGCCAATTCGCGAGAACGCGCCGCTATTTCATTCTCATCCAGAGCGAGTAATTTCCGCTCCTTCATCAGAAAACGGCCGCCCACCATGGTGGAATCGACATGACGAGACGATATCGCGAAAAAGAGATGTCCCAGAAAAGTATCTCGATCGAAAGGGGTAGGCGGCGAGTAGTCCAAGACCACAAGATCAGCGTACGCACCAGGTGTCAGGATTCCAACGGGCTGCGGGAAGAAACGGCTGAAAATCCGCGGGTTGTTCGCTAAATAGAGGGTGGAGATATCTCCCCAACCCTGGCGAGGGTCGCCCGTGGCATGCTTCTCCAATAGAAAAGCCAGCCGCAGCTCAGAGAAAAGGTCACTGGTCATTCCATCCGTCCCCAAGCCGACCAGGATCCCTCGCTGGATCATCTCCGGGATCAGTGCGTAGCCCACGGCGTTGTTCATGTTGGAGGAAGGGTTGTGGGCAACCATTGTGCCAGTCTCTGTCAAGAGATCCAGCTCTCGCTCCTCCAGATGAATACAATGAGCAGCCAAGGTTCGTGGGCCGAGGATGCCGAAATCGCTCAGTCGCTCGATGACGCGTTTCCCGCAACGGCGCAAACTGTCCTCAACGTCCTCGACGCCCTCGGAAGCATGGATGTGAAAGCCGCTCTCTAGGGTCTCGGCCAACTCCTGTGCTCGCTCCAAGGTCTGGTTGGAGAGCGTCAGAGAAGCATGCAAGCCGAAAGTGGCCCGCAAGTAGGGAGAATCCTCGCGGCGCGTCGCAGCGATAAAGGAGGCGTTCTCCTCCAGTCCTTCCTGGGTAACCCTGACGCCGTCCCGGTCGGAGACCTCGTAGCAGAGGCAAGCTCGAAGACCTGTTTCTCTCACCGCCCTGGCGATGGCCTGGAGGCTGCCGGGTACAGCGCCCGGACTAGCATGATGGTCCAGAATAGCCGTGGTTCCCGAGCGGATGCACTCGACCAATGGAACCAAGGCGGAAGAATAGATGTCCTCCAGAGTGAGAGCATTGTCCAGTTTCCACCACAACCGCTCCAGGATCTCCCCGAATCGTGCCGGCGCTTCCCCAGGGAGGCTGATCCCGCGAGCGAAGGTGGAGTAGAGGTGGTGGTGGGCGCAGGTCATCCCGGGGATGATTGCTTTACCCTCGGTATCGTAACTTTCCTCTTTTGTGTATCGAAGAAGAAGTTCGCCGAAAGGCGCCACCTCCTGCACTAGCCCTTCCTGGATACGCAGCCCGCCATCCGGCAAAGTGCGGTTTTCTTTGCCGCCGCAGAAAAGCGGCCCTCCGCCAATAATCATCGCGCTTCCTCCGTTCTTTGCGCTATCGCAGCGCCGGCCGTCCCTTCGCTTCGCTCGAGGGCAGGCTTAGAGAGAACCCGCGCCGCATCCTCCACTGCCTCGAAAATCTGGGTATAGCCAGTGCATCGGCAGAGAACTCCGGCCAAACCCTGCCGGATCTCTTCGCGGTTGGGGCTGGGATTCACGTCCAGCAGGGCTTTCGCCGCCATCAACATGCCTGGGGTGCAGAAACCGCACTGGAAGGCGAAGTGGTCGATGAAGGCTTTCTGTAGAGGGTGCAAAGATCCTTGCTCGGCCAACCCCTCAATGGTTAGAATCTCCTTCCCATCGGCTGCCGGAGCCAGTATCAGGCAGGCATTGACCGCTTCTCCATCCACCAGCACGGTACAGGCGCCGCATTCTCCTATCCCGCAGCCCTCTTTGGTTCCCGTCAGAGTGAGATCCTCGCGGAGGATGTCCAGCAAACGCCGGTTAGGGAAGGTTTGAATGCGGTGGGATTGGCCATTCACCTTCAACTGAATCGATAGGGTTTCCATTAGATATCTCCCGCTTGCCGCAAAGCTCGTCTCACCAACGAAGCCAGCGCTGGTTGTTTATAAGGTGTGGACCACCTTGGCCCGCTCCTGGCGATTGCCTCTCGACTTGCCCGCTCGCCAGCCTCTTGGAACACGGAAAGGTTAGCGTCTTTCCCGCGCAACCATCCCTCTACGCCACCTAATCGGCAAGCCACAGGGGTGACAGCTCCGCAAGCCAAGCGCGCCTCACAGATGATTCGTCCCTCAAAGCGGAGAGCGACTGCGACGATGATCCGCGCGATTCCCACCGCTTGCCTGCGAATCAACCTTTGGTATCCGTAGCGAAAGTTAGTCAACCTGGGCAAGGAAAAGGCCACCAGCACCTCGTCAGTGCGCTTGGTTGTGCGGTAGGGTCCAAGAAGAAAGCGGTCCAGGGAACTCCTCCGTTTGGCTTGGGGGGAACAGATCACCAGGATGGCCTCGTGAACCAACAAAGGGGGAATGGTGTCGGCTGCCGGCGAGGCATGAACCACATTTCCGCCCAACGTTCCGCGCGCGCGCGTCTGTGGAGTCCCCACCCGTGCGCAGGCCCAAGCCAGAAGAGGCGCCTCAGCCAGGATCAAAGGCGCCGTAGCCAATTGAGCGTGGGTGGCCAGGGCGCCGATCTGCAGGCCATTGTTGTCCAGTTGAACCCCGCGCAACTCGGTCAAATTGCCCAAATCGACAAGGAGGCTATCCGGCGCAAAAGGTCTGCTGCGGAGTTGGACTACCAGATCGGTCCCGCCTGCGAGGGGGAAAACCGGTCCTTTCGAGGTAGAGAGAAGCGCCAGCGCCTCACGAAGGGTTTCCGGCTTCTGGTATTGAAAAGCAGGAAGGTGCAAGCTATCCTCCCAGAACTGGGGGGAAGAGAATCAGCGAATCACCCTCTTGGAGGGGCGCTGTCTCTTCCACCCGTTTCCCGTTCAATAGGTATAGCAGGAAAGGTGCTTCCTTGAGGGGCCTGTGAATGAAACCTGCCGCTCCCCCTGCCCTGGTCCCAACCGGCAGCTCCAGCTCCTCAACGAGATCACTGGAGGCCAAGCCGCCCAAAGCTTGCACCCGCACGCGCATGCTAGGCAGTCCGTTTCAAGGTGATCGCCTCGACTGGACAGACTTGCGGACAGAGGCCGCATCCCACGCATTTCTATTCGTCGGTTCGCGGCAAGCGTTTCTCAGCGTCCCAGACGCTGGCTTGGTGAGCGCCATCCTGGCAGGCGATGAAGCAGAGCCCGCAACCGATACAGGTGTCTGAATTGACTTGACTGACTACCTTGTAGGTGCGGGAGAGGTGTTGGTAACTGCTTAACTTGGGAAGAGCCAGGCCGATGATCTCCTCTACCGAGGAGAAACCTTTATCGGCAAGGTAGTGGCTTAGGCCGTCGAGCAAGTCCTCGATCACGCGGAAGCCGTAATGCATCGGCGCCGTGCAAAGTTGCAGATTGCGCGCTCCCACCAGGAGAAACTCTACAGCATCCCGCCAGGTACAGATTCC
>CAYXFH010000064.1:0-15409 GCA_964464245.1 uncultured bacterium | reverse complement strand
CTTCACCTCGAGAGTGCGAGCAGTCCCCCCCAGGATAAACGAAATAGGGCGCAAAGAACCATTGAAAGCCTCTTCAAGGCTGATCTCCACGACCGCATCGACGTCTTCCCCTTTGCGTTTGCGCGGGCTCCGGCGGCGGGCGCTGGCGCCGGGATAACCGGAGCCATCTGCGTTCTCGCTGAAAAAGGCTCGGAAAAAGTCTGAGAAGTCGGACTGCCCCACATCGAACTGCTGCCAATTGCCCTGCTGCGGTCCCGGGTAGGCGGTCTGCTGAGAGAGCTGCTCCCAGTTGGCTCCGAGCTGGTCGTATTTGGCTCGCTTGTCGGCATTGGAAAGAACCTGGTAGGCCTCATTGATCTGGCGAAACTTCTCTTCCAGGCTCTTGTCCTGGCGATTCGTATCCGGGTGGCATTTTCGGGCCAATTCCCGGTAGGCGCGGCGGATGCTCTTTTCGTCCGCATCGCGTGCGACTCCCAGCACTTGGTAATAATCCTTATATTCCATGCCTCGCTCGCTTCCCGGGCTCGCAAACCCATCTCATGAGGCCACTGGGGAATTCCCCAGTGGCCTTTGTTTTTTCATATCCTATCGTCGATTGTACTAGATCGCCCGCTTGAGGGGATTATTTCGACTCCAGCTTGAGCATCTTCGGTTTCACTCCTTCACTCTTGGGAACATGCACGCGCAGGATCACGCATTCTTTCGGGAAGGTATCCGGCGTCGCGCATGGAGGATGCTTGCTGCCGCCAGATCGACGATCACTACCGCGGTTGCCGCCCAAGCAGCGATGGACACCAGCGGGGTCGCTGCCTGTTTCAAGGCGATGCCGATAAACGCCCAGGCGATCACCAAAGAGTAGGCCACGTCCCCCCGGCGGAAAGACATCGCGCTGGAGAGCAATGTCGCTACGACGAGCAGGATCACAGCCCAGATCTCCGGAGCAATGCCCCAGGCGCTCCATCTCAGGTAATCAAGCAATTGGGTGACATTGGCAATAGTGGCCACTGAGATCCAACCCAGGTAGACGCTGAAGGGCGCCTGCGCCATCCACCGCTCTAGGGGAGAAACAACCGCACTTCCGATCCCCAGCCGGGCATAGATAACCAGGAGCGAGATCAGTAAGGCAAGCATGGCGAAGATGGTCCAGGTGAACTGCAAATAGTGCCAGAGGAAGAGCCAAACAATGTTGGCCAGACTGCTGAAGGCAAACCAATAGCCGATCTTGACCAGACGCGGGTTGTCGCGCTGGCTGGGAAGAGCTTGGTAAATGGCGAAAAGGAGCAGGCCGATGTAGATCAAACCCCAAATGGAGAAAACGTAGCCGGCCGGTACAAAGAAGACGGCAAATCGGTCCGAGATGGCGCCGGTATTTTGCCCGTTGAAGGGCAAGGCGTTGGCCAGAATGTTGATCGCGATCATCGCCAAGACGGCGATCACGTTCACCCATTGCCGGACCAGGTTCTTGTTCATCTCTGCACCTCCGAGTGACTAGATTGAGTGGATCCTCGTGAAGGGATCGACCCCTTAGATAACTAGAAAAGAGAGTACCTTATGACGGGCAGGGAAGCAAAGGACGAAGATCCCTCTTCTTGCGCTTCGTCCTGATCTGATTATAATTAAATCGACAAGCATCGATCTATACGAAAGGAGATCAGATGAACGAGAACTCTTATGTGGAGGAATTGCTGGCATTTTTTAAGGCGCTTTCAGACCCCAACCGCCTCAAGATTGTCGCTCTCTTGGCCAAGGAAGCTCTCTCGGTGGAACAGTTGGCGGAAATGTTGAACCTCAGCTCTTCCACCGTTTCCCACCACCTCTCCCGCCTTGCCAAAGTTGGGTTGGTCAACGCCAGGGCAGAAAGCTACTACAGCGTCTATCAACTCCGCTTCGACGCTCTCAAAGAGATGGCTCAGCGAATTTTATCGCAGGACATGTTGCCTGCCGTAGCGGCGGCTGTCGACGTGGATGCCTATGATCGGAAGGTCTTGAGCGCCTTCCTCTCGCCCGATGGGCGACTGCTGGCCTTCCCCGCACAACAGAAGAAGGAGCAAGCCATCCTTCGCCACATCAACCGAGCATTCGAGCCGAACCGGCGCTACTCTGAGAAGGAGGTCAACGAGATCTTGTTGCGGTTTAGCGATGATTCGGCGCGCTTGCGACGAAACCTGGTGGAATACGGTTTAATGCAGCGTGAGGGGGGCGGAGGCGCCTATTGGCGAGTGGACGGCGACTCTCAAGCCGAGTTTAGGAAAGAGGAACTGCCCGGAGAATAGCTTGGCAACTATCAGCCCCAGGCAGGGTGATTATGCCGACTTAATCCAGGAGGATAACGAGATGGATGAGAATGAATATGAAAGATTGGCTGGCGCTTTAGATCGCTTGCCCAACGGATTCCCACGGACATCCACTGGAGTGGAGATCGCCATCCTGAGGAAGATCTTCTCGATCGAAGAAGCGTGGCTGGCTAGCCTTTTAACAGGCCAATTGGAGCCTTTGGATGTACTGGCCCGACGAGTAGGTCTGACAACGGAAGAGGCAAACGTGAGGTTAAGCCAAATGGCGGAAAAGGGTCAGGTCTGGTCTTGGCGTGTCGCTGATCAGCCAGGTTTTCGCCTAGCCCCCTTTATTGTGGGCATCTATGAGGCCCAGGTCGACCGCATGGATCACGAATTGGCTCACCTCTTCGACCATTATCTGGCAGAGGGAGGGGCCATGGGCTTGATGACGCCTCAGCCGGCCTTCCACCGCGTGATCCCCGCCCAGCAATCTGTCAAGTCGGAATGGATCCTTCCTTACGACGAGGTCCAGAAGATCCTGATCTCAGCGAAGACCTTCGTTCTCTCCGATTGTATCTGCCGCGTACAGCAGGATCTTGCCGGTCACCGGCATTGCGAGTTTCCGGTGCGGTCCTGCTTAAGCTTCTCTTCGAAAACGCGCGACCCTGGGCCGCACGATCTGTCCAAGGAAGAGGCAATCGCTGTTTTGGAACACTTCGAGGAGATGGGCTTGGTCCACACGGTCAGCAACGTAGCGCAGGGAGTCGGCTATGTCTGCAACTGCTGCGGCTGTTGTTGCGGTATTTTGCGTGGGATCACCCAATTTGGGACCGAGAATTCTGTCGCGCAGGCCAACTATTTCGCCGTCCAGGATCCCGATCTATGTGCCGGTTGCGGGATCTGCCTTGGGCGTTGTCAAGTGCAGGCCATCTCTTCCGAGGGCGGCCGGACAAGTGTGGATCGAGCGCGTTGCATCGGCTGCGGTTTGTGTGTGAGCGGATGCCCGCAGCACGCCCTGATACTTCAGTTGAAGCCGGAAAACGAGAAGATCGCGCCTCCTCAGGATTTCGCTGATTGGGAACACCTGCGCCTACAGAATCGAGGCCTCATCGAATGAACGAGATCAAGAAAAGGTCGGCCGGTCAATCTGCCAGGGTAGTTGATCCAAACTGACGTTTCCCCCGGAGAGGATCACGCCGATGCGAAGTCCTATCAAGTCGACCTTGGCTTCCCAGAAGACGGCCAGCGGAACGGCTGCGGATGGCTCGATAATCAGTTTGGTTCGTTCCCAGGTAAAACGCATGGCCGACAGGATGGCTTCTTCGCTGACGGTGACAATCTGTTCTACCAACTCTTGGATGATTGGAAAGGTCAGTGTCCCCAGGGAAGTCAACAAGCCATCGGCTATCGTCTGGGGGTACACCGAAGGGAGGATCCGGCCGGCCAGCAGGGAACGATAGGCGTCATCAGCTCCCTCCGGCTCGGCAGCGATGATGCGGGTCCGAGGCGAGAGGGCGGAGACAGCGATGGCTGTCCCACTGAGCAACCCGCCACCGCCCACTGGAGTCATCACTACGTCCAGATCAGGCACTTGCTCCATTAGTTCTAACGCCGCTGTTCCCTGACCGGCGATCACCCGAAGATCGTTGTATGGGTGGACGATGGTGGCGCCGGTTCGTTGCACCACATCCTCAAGTGTTGTCTCTCGCGCTTCCAAGGTCGGCTCGCAGAAAGTGATCTGCCCGCCATACCCGGCCACTCCAGCCGCCTTTACTTGAGGAGCGGTGCGGGGCATGACGATGTAGGCGGGGATTCCGCGCAAGCGAGCGGCAAGAGCCAGGGCTTGGGCATGATTTCCCGAAGAGTGAGTGGCCACTCCGCGCTCAGCTTCCTCCGGCAAGAGGGAAAAAACAGTATTGCAGGCGCCGCGAAACTTGAAGGCGCCGACCTTTTGCAGGTTTTCAGCTTTAAGATAAATATCTGATTGGGTGCGTTCGTTAAGACTCTTGCAGGTAAAAACCGGGGTGCGGTGAGCGAAGGGTCGAATGCGCTCCGCAGCTTGGCGAATCTCTTCAATCGAGGGCGTTCCCATTAGTCGATCTATCTCGTTCAAACGATCCATGACAGACAGGATAGCATGATGCCCGTCTGAATGGTCTCCTTAAAGAGTGCGAGAAGCCCTTGCTGCGATCGGCAAGATGAAACGATAAAAGGATGCCAGGTACTCCAACCGACTCATGAAGGCGGCCCCTGTGGGATCACAGGAGGGCTGATGGCACGTGGAGAGGCTTTCCCAAACAAGATCGAAGGAAAACCTTCTCGATCGGATGATGAGTCTACAGTTTTCGATCTTATCTCCACAGGCTTACGAGCAAGCAGATGGCGAAGCCGACGAGCAGGCAGCCAGCAAAACGATTCACCCAGAGCAAGGCTTTCGCCGTTACGCGTTTCCGTAGCAAGCCGGTTATAGCACTGAGGAACAGCCACCAGGAAGTTGACCCAAGGAATACGCCAGCCACCGTCCATCCGGCGCCGCTGTAGCCTGAACTGGCACTGGCCAAACCGATCCCGGCGAAGACAGCTAGAAAAGAAAGGATGGTCATTGGGTTGGCCAGAGTCAGCAGGAAAGCGCTGCCGTAGGAAGCCAACAATCCTGAGCCTGAACCGCCAGTCGTCGGCGCAGCGGGTGACAATAAGAAGATACGCACCCCCAAGGTGAGGAGAAAAAGCGAACCGACGAGCTGGACCCAGAAAGAGACGGACGTAAGGAAGGAAGCTAATGAGGCAAGACCTAGCGCGGCAATAGTCCCATAGATGACGTCCGCACTGGCTGCGCCTAAACCTGAGACAAAACCTTGAATCATCCCGCCGTTAAGCGTACGCTGGATACAGAGCAAACCAATTGGACCCACCGGCGCCGCGATGCTGAAGCCCAGCCAGAGACCGCGCCAGAATAATGAGAATCCATCCACTGAAAATCCTCCTTGCTTTGAACGCCCCCTGTTCGAAACCGACTGGAATGCACGAGGATCACGAAGCCGGAGCAGGGGAGAGCGATTTACCACATTACCGGCGGGGCGCCGGGGGAAATACTAGAGAAGGAAGTCGGTGGCTGTCAACCAAAAAACCCTCTTTTTTGACAAGGTTGGAAGCCCTTCTCTAAGATAGTGCAAATGGCTGAGATGGACATCGGAACAGCTCTCAAGGAACTGCGCCTCTCCCGTGGCATCATACTGGAAGAGGTAGAGCAGGTTACGCATATCTCCTTGCGTTATTTACAAGCTATCGAGGAGAATAACTTCCTGGTGATGCCCGGACTGGTTTACGCGCGAGCCTATGTGCGAAAATATGGCGAGTTCTTGGGCCTGGATCCTGAGCCACTGGTCGAAGCTTTCAGCCGTCAGGCAATCCCTCTGTATCAAGTAGAGAAATCCCCTGAGCGCATACCTACCCCCCCGGTGGACGCTTTTACGCGCCGTCGCAACCCCTGGACGCGCGTCCTGGTGATCATCGCCATCGTTCTTGTATTGGTGGTAGGCGGTTTAATCATCGCGAACATCCTGCTACCCTCCACCGCCCCGCCTCCAACCACCAAGCCAACCGTCACTCCACCTTCCACCGCTTCGCCGTCGATTACAGCCAGCCCAATAACCAGCCAACCTCCCGACTCATCGACAGTCAGCCCACTTCCCACTGGGAACGAGGTTGAGGTGCGGGTGACGGCGATGGAAAGCGGTCAAATCCTGGTGAAGAGCGCGGATCGCGTCATTTTCGAGCAGACCATGGAAGCCGGCACAACCTACACCTTTCGCCAATGGACTTTCACCATCACCTTCGATGACCCTGTTAAATTTGAATTGAGCGTCGATGGCAACCCCGTGGCTGCGCCGTTGCCCAGCATTTTCCAGTACCCCGCTCCTTGAGGGGCATCGTTGGTTTGATCAACCTAGGCTGTCCGAAGAATCGCGTGGACGGTGAGCGGATTCTCGCCGATTATGCCCGGCGCGGTTGGATCGTAGGCCTTCCCGAAGAAGCTGACCTGTTGATCGTTAACACCTGTGCCTTCATCGAACCAGCCACCCAGGAAAGTTGGGCTGCCATCGAGGAAGCTGTGGAGAAATGCCCAGGCGGTCGTCGGCGACAGGTGGTGGTGACGGGTTGTCTGGTACAGCGAGATCGCTTGGGTTTGGCTGAAGCTTTCCCAGAAGTGCGCTCGTTTCAAGATCTCCGCGAGGTTGCCCGATTAGAGGCACGCCAAGCCCCGCGACTGGTGACTACTTTTCCGTACGCTTATCTGAAAATCGCTGAAGGCTGTAGCCGCAACTGTTCCTTTTGTCTGATTCCCTCGCTGCGCGGGCCATTTCGTTCGCTTCCGCGCGAGTATCTGCTGGAAGAGGCGCGGGGGCTGCGCCAAGCCGGAATTCAAGAGATCGTGCTGGTGGCTCAAGACGCCATCCTCTGGGGGATCGATCTTTACGGGTCGCCACGCTACCTTGACTTGGTGGCGGAGATCGCCGATCTCGGCTTCCCCTGGGTCCGTCTCCTCTATCTCTTCCCGCAACTGGTGGACCGCGATTTTCTGCGACGACTGCGCGAGATACCGGCAGTGGTTCCCTACCTGGATATCCCGGTACAACACATCGATGATCGTATCCTCGGTCTCATGAAACGGCCGGGCGGGGAGGCTGAGGTGCGGCGCGTTCTGGATGTCGCCCGAACAGAATGGCCGGAAGCTGCTTTGCGAACGTCGCTGATCGCCGGCTTCCCCTCGGAAACAGAGAGAGAATTCCAGCGATTATACGATTTTGTCGCAGAGTGCCGTTTCGATCGTCTCGCTCTCTTTCCCTTCTATGCGGAGGAAGGCGCCGAGGCTGCCCACCTGCCCGGACAGCTCCCCTCCGAAGAGGTGGAGCGCCGTTACGATGCTCTTTGGAAACTGCAGGAGCGAATCTATTCAGAGCAGAACCAACATCTCGTAGGATCGCAGATGCGCGTTCTGGTGGATCATCTTGACCCGGAGGAACCAGGAACGTTGCTCTGCCGGTCAACGCGCGACGCTCCGGAGATCGATGCCTGGGTAAGGGTACAAGCGCAAGACGATGCCGCACCGGGGTGCGACGGTCCCAGGGTACAAACAAATGCCGCATTGGAGCGGGGCGGTCCCAGGACACAAACAAATGCCGAACCGGGCGCCTACCTGACCGTTCGCATTATCCGAGGATTAGTTTATGATGTAGTAGGAGAACTCTTGAAGGAGGCATGATGGGCAAACGCTGCAGTTTCGCATCCGATTGCACCGCACCCCCGGTCGGTCCATATTCGCCTGGCGTGGAGGCAGGTGGCTTTATCTTCCTTTCCGGCCAAATCCCCCTGCTCCCGGACGGCGCCCTGGTTGAGGGGGATATCCAAGCTCAGGTAGAACAGTCGTTGGAAAACCTCAAGGGATTATTGGAGCAGGCCGGCCTAGACTTGAAAGCAGTTGTAAAGACGACCATTTTTCTGACGGACATGGCTGATTTTCCAGCCGTCAACGAGATTTACGCGCGCTACTTCTCTCCGCCATTCCCGGCACGCTCTACCGTCGCTGTCTTGGCTTTGCCCAAGGGCGCACGCGTAGAGATCGAGGCTGTCGCTCTGCGAGAAGAGGGCTAGGTCTTGTACGAGAATTTCTGGGGTTTACGCGAGCAACCGTTCGGGACCACCCCAGACCCGGCATTTCTTTACCCCAGCCAGCAACACGAGGAGGCTGAAGCCCGCATTCGCTATGCCATCCATTCTCGGAAAGGACTGGCCATGTTGATCGGCGCGGTAGGGATGGGAAAAACGACCCTCACCCGCGTTGTCATCGGTAAGTTGCGCAATGCTCGCGCTGCTGTGTTGCTGAACCCCAAGGTTACGCCCGTTCAGATGCTTCGTGAGATCTGCTACGAGTTTGGTTTCGAGCAAGTGCCTCATTACAAGCGCGATATCATCGCTGTTTTGCGCAAACATGCCCTCGAACAATTGGAGGCCGGCGTTTCTTTGGTTGTGATCCTGGACGAGGCGCAACTTCTATCCAGGGATTGTCTGGAGGAGATCCGCCTGCTCACTAACTGGGAGACCAACAAGGATAAACTTTACACTGTTTTATTGGTCGGCCAACCTGAGCTGGAAGGCCGCCTCCGCAAGATTCCCCAGTTAAATCAACGGGTAGTGATTCGGGCGCGTCTGGCCTCGCTGGGCGAGAAGGAAACGACCGAGTACATCGCCCATCGTTTGCGTACAGCCGGCGCCCCCCTTTTTCCCTTCACGCCGGAAGCCATCGCCGAAATCTATAATTACTCTGTAGGGGTTCCTCGCTTGATCAACATGATCTGCGATATGTGCTTGTTGGAAGGTTACATCCGGCGAACAAAGAAGCTTGATGCGCCGATCGTTCAAGATGTAGTGAAAGACCTGGGAGGTGTCCTAGATAATGCCAAGGTTTAGCGATCTGATGAAAGAAGGACGACGAGTCAAAGGGTCCTCCCCGGAGAGCGCGTCAGCCAAACAACCGATTGAGACCCTGGAGAAAGTGATCCTTTTCTTGCCGCAACATCAACTGCGTTGGATCGACAAGATCGCTCGCGAGTGCAAGGCTCGAGGCGGCAAACAGCTCTGGAGGGGGGAGTTAATCCGTGGGCTGATCGAAGGGTTCATTGGGGAGGACATTGATCTTACCGCTGTCTCCACCGAGCAAGAGTTTTCCACCCGCGTGAAGGAATTGCTGCAATCTAGGTGAGTTCTTTGGTCATCGCCATCGATGGCGGCGCTGCCTCGGGAAAGAGCACCATTGCCCGTGCCATTGCGGCTCGTTATGAACTGGAGTACATCGACTCCGGATCTTTTTATCGTTTCCTCACCTATCGCCTTCTAGGGTTGCGCGTTCCGATGGAGGAACCCGCAGTGTTGACTGTCTTGCCTTCGATCCACTTCGAGTTCCGGCTGGGCAAACACCACCGCAAAGACCATAGTCTAACTCGCGAATTGCGATCTCCTCTGGTGGAAAGCCAGGTTTCCTTCGTGGCGGCGATACCGGCTGTACGGGAAAAGGTCAATGAGGCCTTGCGCCAACTGGTCGAAGGGAAACGCGCAGCGGTAGAGGGGAGAGATATCGGCACGGTCGTCTTCCCTTCATCTCCTCTTAAAATCTTCCTAGTGGCGGATTTAAGGGTGCGCAATCGCCGGCGTGTACACCAGCGCCAGGGCTTGGGCTTGCGCGCCGGGGAGGAGGAGGTTCAGGAAAACCTTCGTCTGCGGGACCGGATTGATTCCACTCGATCCGTAGCTCCGCTGACGCCGGCCTTGGATGCCCTGATTGTCGATACCAGCCAACTCTCGCTAGATGAGACTCTATCCCAGATCTTCGCTTTGGTGGAAGAGCGTCTGGGTTCACCTCAACTCTCTCCATACCCCCTTCCATGACTCCCAAGGTTCTTATTCTAGGCCGACCCAATGTGGGCAAATCAGCTCTCTTCAACCGCCTCAGCGAACAACGGAAAGCGATCGTACACCAGCAACCAGGGGTCACTCGCGACCTGCTGATGTCAGAGGTCGAATGGCAGGGCCGAACCTTCACCCTGGTGGACAGCGGTGGATTGGACTTCCTGGAAGATTCCGAGCTGCAGCAGCGAGTTCAAAAAAACGTGAAGGATTGGATTGAGCAGGCCGACCTGATCCTCTTCCTGGTGGACGGTCAAGCCGGACCACAATCGTTGGACGAGGAGGTCTCCCGCCTGATACGGCGAAGCGGTAAACCGGCGCTGTTGGCCGTCAATAAAATCGACCACGCCTCACAGTTGCCTAGAAGTCTTGACTTCTTTTCCTTGGGATGGCCTGACCCGATTCCTGTTTCCGGCCTGAACAGCTTAAACGTTGGCGATTTGCTGGACGCAATCGTAGAGGACTTGCCGCCTCTGGAGAGCTCTCTCGAAGAGCCGGTTGAGGAGAAACCGCTGGTGGGTCGCATTGCCATCGTCGGCCGCCCGAACGTCGGGAAGTCCTCTCTGCTGAACGCCTTGCTGGGCGAGGAAAGGTCTATCGTCAGCGCCCTACCGGGAACCACGCGCGATGTTGTGGACATCATCTGGCACTCCTCGTTCGGCGATGCCCTGTTGGTAGACACTGCCGGCATCCGACGGAAAAGCAGAGTAGGGGAGGATATAGAGTATTACAGTATTTTGCGAGCTACCAAAGCATTGGAACGGGCAGATTTGGCTTTTCTCGTATTGGATGCCGGCGAGGGAATCCTGGCTCAAGACCGCAAGATCGCCGGGTTGATCCAAGAAGCAAACAAGGCTTGCCTGGTCTTGGTGAATAAATCTGATTTGACCGACCTTCAAGGAGAAAAATGGCAGCGCTTCCTTCCTTTCTTGCGGCGCGAATTGGATTTCCTCTCCTTCGCTGAAGCCCTCCCTGTTTCGGCTGTGACTGGTTGGAACCTGAAGGGTGTCCCCCCGCTCGTCTCTACGATCCTTAACTCTTACCATACCCAGGTTACCACCGGCGCATTGAACCGCATCCTTGCGGAGATCCAGGAGGCAAACCCGCCGGCTCAGGCTCCGGGCAAGGCCTTTAAGATCTTCTATGCGACGCAGAAGGGAACCGCGCCGCCTACCTTCCTCTGTTTCGTCAACAAGAGAGAAAACCTTCACTTTTCCTACGAGCGCCACTTGCACAATGAGCTGCGCCAGAAGCTGGGTTTGGTGGGAACGCCTATCCGCTTGCAGTTCCGCTCTCGTATTTCGCGAACCAAGGGGAAAGACTAAGAGCAATCTTCCTTGATCACAGCACGAAAACATGCTAGGATTTCTTGGCGGTCGGGGCGTGGCGCAGCTTGGCTAGCGCACCTGTCTGGGGTGCAGGTGGTCGGAGGTTCAAATCCTCTCGCCCCGACCATTAAATAACTCGACACGGTGAGGGATTATGAGTGAAAAGTACGATCTGATCATCGTGGGAGCTGGTCCCGCCGGTATCTTCACAGCCCTTGAACTAACCCGACAGAACCTTCCCCTGCGCATCTTGCTCTTGGAAAAAGGCCGGGAGCTGAACGAACGCTCCTCCCTGACCTGCGGTTGGGGAGGTTCAGGCGCCTTCTCGGACGGAAAACTGACGCTGACTGCCGATATCGGTGGGTATCTGAAAGATATCGTCGGCCCGGAAGAGGCTGCGCGCCTGATCGAATACGTCGATCGGATCTACCTCGATTTCGGCGCCCCTACCGAGATCTTCGGCGCCGACGAAGACGCCATCTCAGCGTTGCGCCGGCGAGCCGCTATGGCCAGCCTGCGCTTTGTTCCGGCCAAAATCCGGCATCTCGGCACAGATAACTGCACAGCCATCCTGCAACGATTCCGCGACCACCTCGCCCCAAAAGTGGAGATCCTGACCGGCTGCCATGTCAGCCGTATCTTGGTGGAGGGGGGTATCGTGCGTGGGGTGCAAACCAGCGACGGCAAGGAATTCCAATGCCGGATCCTGGTGATGGCGCCCGGTCGAGAGGGGGCTTCCTGGCTGGTCGAGGAATGCCAACGCCTGCAGTTGACCATGACCCGCAACCCGGTCGACGTGGGTGTCCGCGTGGAGGTTCCTGCCGCCGTCTTGGAACCGCTTACCACTGTCTCCTTCGAGGCAAAGCTAGAGTACTTCAGCCGTTCCTTCGACGACCGCGTCCGCACCTTTTGCATGTGCCCCTATGGTGTTGTGGCAATAGAAAAAGCAGATGGGGTAACCACAGTCAACGGGCATAGCTACGCCAATCGCAAGACCGAAAATTCCAACTTCGCCATTTTAGTCAGCACTCGTTTCACTGCCCCTTTCAAAGAACCTATTACATACGGTCGATACATTGCCCAACTGGCCAACCTGCTGGGAGGAGGCGTCATTGTGCAACGCCTGGGCGACCTGCAGACCGGTCGCCGCTCTACTCAGGATCGGTTAGCCCACAGCATCGTCACGCCTTCCTTAGCCGAAGCCACTCCGGGGGATCTTTCCTTCGTGCTGCCTTACCGTCATTTAACGAATATCCTGGAGATGCTCCAAGCGCTCGACCAACTCACTCCCGGCATCGCTTCCCGCCACACCTTGCTGTATGGCATCGAGGTAAAGTTTTACTCCGCCCGACCACAACTGACGCCCAGCTTGGAGACCGAGGTGACCAACCTCTTCGCCATCGGCGATGGGGCCGGCATCACCCGTGGGCTGATGCAAGCCTCTGCCACAGGGGTGCTGGTAGCCCGGCGAATCGTCGAGCGCCTGGCTCAGTAGAAAGACGAACCTCTGTGAGTGTGACTGTTCTGGTCGGCCTTGGATGGGGGGACGAGGGGAAAGGGCGGGTCATCGATTACCTTGCGCCTTCGCACCAAATCGTGGTCCGTTTCAATGGAGGGGCCAATGCCGGGCACACGGTCATTGCCAATGGTGTGACGTTTCGCTTCCACTTGCTGCCGTCCGGCATGCTTTACGCCGATAAGACCTGTGTTGTGGCGCATGGCGTGGTGATCGACACTGTCAGTTTGCGTGAAGAGTACGAGTTGGTTCGCCGTACAGGCCCTCCCTTGGCCAAGCTTCTGATCAGCGACCGCTGCCATTTGGCGCTTCCTTACCACCGCCTGCTGGACCAACTGGAGGAAGAGTCACGAGGCGAGGAGAAGATCGGCACCACCGGACGCGGCATCGGCCCTGTCTATGCAGACAAAGTGGCGCGAAAAGGGATTCGTGTCTGCGACCTTTTTCACCCCGACCACCTGCGCGAACTGCTGACTCAAACAGTGGAGGAAAAGAACCGCTTGATCGAACGCGTCTATGGAGGCCAACCCATACAGTTGGAGCCCCTTTACCAACAACTCCTCGCTGACGCCGAGTTCATTCGCCCCTTCGTGACCGATACCATGACTTTCCTGGAAAAAGCCCTGACCGAGGGGCAGAACCTTCTCATGGAAGGCGCCCAAGGCACACTGCTTGACCACGAAATCGGCACCTACCCATTTGTCACCTCTACTTCTCCGCCGGCCGGGATGGTTTCCTTGGGTTCTGGAGTTGGACCGCGGCGCATCAGCAAAGTGATCGGCGTCGCCAAAGCGTACGCCACGCGCGTAGGCGCCGGCCCCTTTCCGACTGAACTGAACGACACGTTGGGCGCTGCGATTCGCGAGCGTGGCAAGGAATACGGAACGACCACCGGACGCCCGCGTCGCTGCGGCTGGTTTGACCTGCCAATGATGCGGATGGCCGCTTTTGCCAACTCGCCCGACGAGATTGTGCTGACCAAGCTGGACGTCCTCTCCGGCTTTCCGGAACTGCGCGTTTGCACGGGCTATCAGCTCGACAGCCAAATGGTGAGGGGAATCCCTGCCTTGGCTCTTGATCTGGAGAGACTGACCCCTCTCTACCAAACCCTCCCTGGATGGAAAGAGGAGCTGGGCAGCAAGCATGCTTGGAGTGATCTTCCGTCTACTGCCAAGGCTTATGTATCCTATCTTGAGGAGCAATTGCAGGTTCCTATCCGGGTAATTTCGGTAGGACCGTCTCGAGAGCAAATCGTCGTCCGCTAAGGTGGCCTGACCGTGAGCGTCCGTGTACCCGTTGTTGCCGGAACCTTTTACCCTGGAGAGCCTGGCGCTCTGTCACGGCTGATCGGGGAGTGCTATCGACACCCTTTAGGTCCTGGGTTGCATCCTCCCTTAGAAGAGAACTCTACCGGCGGAAAGCTCTTTGGCTTGGTGGTTCCCCATGCCGGCTTTCTCTGCTCGGGGCCGATCGCCGCACATGCCTACAAACGGCTGGCCGAGAATGGGTTCAAATGGGCTCTTCTGGCTGGACCCAATCACACAGGCAGGGGAGCTCCCTTTTCCCTGATGACGTCAGGCTCCTGGACGACCCCCCTAGGACTGGCGCCCATCGCCGAGGAGGAAGGCCGCGACTTCCTGGCCAAGATCCCCGAGCTAACGGAAGACGACATGGCTCACCGCCGCGAACATTCGCTGGAGGCGCAATTGCCTTTCCTTCAGGATCTCAACCCCGAGGCTCGTTTCCTGCCGCTTTGCGTCTCTTCATATAAATTGGACACTCTAAAGCGTGTCGGCGGAGCGATAGGCATCCGCTTGAAGGAGAAGAGAGAAGCGATCTTCATTGCCTCCACGGACTTGTCCCACTATCACTTCGAAGAGCAGGCCCATCGCTTGGATCAGATGGCCCTTGAGGCGATCCTCTCTCTGAATAGCGACCTCCTTTACCAGCGAGTGACCACGGTCCCGATCTCGATGTGTGGGTTTGCCCCTGTCATTTTGCTGATCGAGGCGGCTTTACAAGCAGGCGCCAACCACGTTGAGCTGCTTCGCTACGCTACATCGGGGGATACCTGCAGCGGAAGGGAGCAAGTGGTCGGATACGCCGCCTTGGCCATCTCCTATCCTTTATCTTCATAATTCCTTCACATACTCTTACCCACTCTTTCACACGTGTGCGGTAGGCTCAATTATAAAGAAAGGAGTGAGTGCATGAAACGAATCGCTTTGCTCATACCCATCGCCGCGCTGGTTGTCCTCTTATTGGTCGGTTGCGCCGGTCCTGGGATGGGCTATTACTTTTCACCCTCTTCCCCCAGTACCCCCAATGTGATCGCTTCCAGTCCGTCTCCCTTGATCCAGCCCAGCTCACCGATCGTCACGCCATCTTCCCAGCCCCCCTCTCCAGAACCACAAGGGATCAATGAAAGCACTCAGGACGCGATTACCCGAGCCGTGGAGAGGGTGGCGCCGGCAGTGGTCTTCATTGACACCAAGTTCCAGGCGCAACAGTCCGCCGACCCCTTCGGTTTCCCCGATTTCTACAGCCCCCAAGAGCCGCTGCCGCAGGAAGGGCAAGGCTCCGGGGTGATCGTGGACGGCGCCAACGGCACTATCCTGACCAATTATCACGTGATTCAGAACGCGTTAGAGATCAGAGTCACCCTTCCCGACGGGCGATCCTTTTCCGGCTCGGTCCTGGGCGTAGACACACTATCTGATATCGCCGTGGTGCGGATCGAAGCCACCGGGCTGCCCCAAGCCACCCTGGCCGACACCGCCAACCTTCGTGTCGGTTCATGGGCGATCGCCATCGGGAACCCATACGGG
>CAYXFH010000063.1:0-3982 GCA_964464245.1 uncultured bacterium | reverse complement strand
GGCTTCGCGCTGAAAGGCATCGCCCCCAGGCTGACCAGCAAAGCCAAAGCCACTGCCACAATAACAATCATCTTCATTTTCCCTTTACGCTCCTTGTTCCGTAGGATGTGCTACAGGAAAAGGATACACTACTAGAAGGGCGTCATGTCAATAGGTTTGACTTTAAGATTAACGAAAAAACAGGTAACGCCTTTCCATCGAATTGCTCTGCCGGGGTCGGGATTTCCGGAGAGAGACGCTTTGAGCTAGGGTCTTATCCTTGGTCGTGTTCTACCAATTCAGTCAGGATCTTCCCGGTTGACTTGGGGTGCAGAAAGGCAGTGTGGGTTCCGTGCGCGCCGGGCTGGGGCGCCTGGTTGACGAAGACGAACCCTTCCCCCAGCAAGCGCTGCTGTTCCGCATCGACATCCTCGGTCTCGTAAGCGATGTGGTGAACGCTTTGGCCCCTGGTTTCCAGGAACTTGGCCACTGTGGAGTCAGAAGAAAGCGGTTCCAGGAGCTCGATGCGCACGCCGCCTACATTGAAGAAAGCTACGCGCAGTTTCTGGGAGGCGATGTGCTCCTCTCCCTCCTTGATCAAGCCCAATTTCTCCAGCATTGCGCCGGTTTCCTCAATGGATTGTACGGCAATCCCGATGTGGTCGATCTTCTTTAGCATCATTTCCTCCGTTTCTCTAGGTCCCTTTTTTCATATCTGAATTGGACGTGCTGCCGCAGGCTAGAGTGTCCGCTGCATTTCCTTCCAAGAGTTGGGCGCCATGGCGTGTTCGCTCCTGGCGGCAGACCTCCCCGATCACTTGTTGTGCTAGTTCATGCGCGTTAAAAGCCTGGTCCGGGTTTAGGGCAATGGGTTTCAAGGCGTCGGCTGTCCAGACTCGGAAGTTGTTTAGTACAGACTGGAAGACCTGGTAGTATTGCTGGCGACGTCTTTTTTTCTGAAGGTAGGCCCGGAGGACGGGGTCCTCCCGATAGGAGAGCAGCTTTTCGAATAGTGCCTTGACCCCATCCCCATCCACCGCTTCAGTACGGTAGATCTCCGGCCGCCAGGCTCCTTCTTCCTGGAAACGGGGAGCGGAGGCAAGCATATTCAACAGCTCGCTCATCAATGCATCCGCTCCGGGGCGTCGGCACTTGTTGATCAGGAAGAGGTCGGCGATCTCCATCAAGCCAGATTTCATGGCTTGGATCTCGTCCCCCATCCCCGGAACCAGAACTACCAGCACGAGATCGACCAAGTACATCACCTCCACTTCGGCCTGTCCCACCCCGACCGTTTCCAACAGGATCAGGTCGAAGCTGTAGTGCTCCAGCAGGCTGAGGCTGGTGAGAATCCCGGGGGAGAGGCCGCCCAGGTGTCCGCGCGAAGAGAGGCTGCGAATGAAGACCTGCTGGGGGTCGAAATTGGGAAGCTGCATGCGCAGGCGATCCCCCAGGAGAGCTCCTCCGGAAAATGGGCTGGAGGGGTCGACGGCGATCACCCCTGCACGTAAGCCCTTCGTCACCGCTTGGTCGAGAAGAGCGCGGATGAGGGTGCTCTTACCCGAGCCGGTGGGGCCGGTGAGGCCGATTTTATAGCGCGGTGACACCGGTCCCAGCCGGCTGAACAGCTCGGCCGCCCCGATCGGATCATTTTCGGAGAGAGAGATTGCCTGCGCCAAAGCTCGAGGCTCGCGAGCGCGCAGACGATCCAGCAGGTTAGGCACTTTCCTCCATGACCGTACGGATGAATTCCTCGATCTGGTCGGTGGTGGTTCCGGGGGTGAAGACGGCGCGAATGCCGTGTTCCATGAGGAAAGGAATGTCGTCGGCGGGGATCACCCCGCCACTGAAGACAACGATATCCGCTGCCCCTAATTCCCGCAGTTTCTCCACCACCTTGGGGAAGAGCTGGTTATGGGCGCCCGAGAGCAAGCTCAGACCGACGAACTTGACGTCTTCTTGGACAGCCGTCTTGGCCACGTCGTCTGGGGTTTGGCGGATTCCTGTATAGATCACTTCGTAACCCCGATCGCGCAGGGCTTGGGAGATGTACTTGGCTCCGCGGTCATGCCCGTCCAGGCCGACCTTGGCGATGAGGATGCGGATTTTCTGTTTATCCATGGCTTCTTCTCCTTAGAAGATGACCTGGGATTGATACTCGCCGAAGACTCGGCGCAGGGTATCGCATATCTCGCCCAGGGTGGCGTAGGCCTTGACTGCTTCAATGATCGGGGGCACCAGGTTCTCCTGGCCGCGGGCAACGGCTTCTACACGGTCCAGGGTCGCTTGTACCTGCGCCGCGTCGCGCATCCCTTTCACCCTCTCAATCTTGCCGATCTGCACTTCTCGCAGGGTTGGGTCCACTTTCAAGAGGCCGCTGGGTGGTCCTTCCTTGACTGTGAACTTGTTCACCCCGACGATGACCCGCTCGCCCATCTCCACCGCTTTCTGGTACTGGTAAGCGGAAGCCTGGATCTCCCTCTGTACATAGCCGGCCTCGATCGCCTCGACCATCCCGCCTATCCCGTCGATCTTGGCGATGTAGGCAGCAGCAGCCTCCTCGATCCGGTTGGTGAGGGCTTCCACGAAGTAGGAGCCGGCCAGGGGGTCAACGGTATTGGTCACACCGGACTCGTAGGCCACCAACTGCTGGGTGCGCAGGGCGATCTGCACTGATTCCTGGGAAGGCAAAGCCAAGGCCTCGTCGCGCGAGTTGGTGTGCAGCGATTGGGTTCCGCCAAAGACGGCCGCCAAAGTCTGGATAGCGACCCGCACGATATTGTTATTGGGCTGCTGGGCGGTCAGCGTACAGCCGGCAGTTTGGGTATGGAAACGCAGCATCATCGAGCGCGGGTCGCGGGCACGGAAGCGCTCCTTCATGATCTTGGCCCAAAGCCGGCGAGCGGCGCGGAACTTGGCCACTTCCTCCAGCAAATCGTTGTGGGCGTTGAAGAAGAAGGAGAGCTGGGGGGCGAAGGCGTCGATCTCCATTCCCGCCTTTTGGGCTGCTTTGCAGTACTCGATCCCGTCGGCCAGGGTGAAGGCTACTTCCTGTATAGCGGTGCAGCCGGCTTCGCGGATGTGATAGCCGCTGATGGAGATAGGGTTCCATTTGGGCATCTCCTGGGCGCAGAAGGCAAAGGTATCCACGATCAAACGCATCGACGGCTTGGGCGGAAAGATGTAGGTGCCGCGGGCTACATATTCCTTGAGGATGTCGTTCTGGATGGTCCCGCGCAGCTCGCCACGCCTAGCCCCCTGTTTCTCCGCCACGGCGATGTACATGGCTAACAGCACGGCTGCTGGGGCGTTGATGGTCATCGAGGTGCTGACTTGGTCCAGGGGGATGCCATCGAAGAGGATCTCCAGATCGTAGAGGCTGTCGATGGCCACCCCCACCTTGCCGACTTCCCCCTCACAGATGCTGTTGCTGGAGTCATAGCCGATCTGGGTGGGCAGGTCGAAGGCGATGGAAAGGCCGGTCTGCCCGCAGGAGAGCAGGTACTTGTAGCGCTCGTTGGATTGCTCGGCGGCGCCGAAGCCGGCGTATTGACGCATGGTCCACAGGCGGCCTCGGTACATGTTTGGGTAGATGCCGCGGGTGAAAGGGTATTCCCCGGGAAACCCTTCGTCGCTCAAATAGTCCCCCTCTTCGCAGTCCAGAGGGGTGTAGAGGGTGGCCACCTCTTCTGAGGAGGCGCTGACGTACTTTGGCAACCGCTCGGGCGTCTTGGTTGCGAACTTCTTCAGCGTGGTCTCTTCCCACCGTTCTTTCTGTGCTTTCAATTGATCCTGACCCATCGGGTCCTCCGGTTTCTTAAATACAGTGGTCAAGTAGTTCAGTAATCAAGTGGTCAAGTAGTCAAGTAATCAAGTGGTCAAGTAATCAAGTGGTCAAGTAGTCTAGTGGTTAAGTCACTTCTCTAAGTCGAGGTCTGTCTAGATCTTACTTAATCACTTAACTACTGAATCACTTAACTACTGACTCTTTCGACTAGATATA
>CAYXFH010000062.1:0-25542 GCA_964464245.1 uncultured bacterium | reverse complement strand
TGTTTTTCCTTCATGATGGTCGCAGCAACCAATGGTGGAACCAGGTAACGAATCGACCGGCCGCTGCGTACCCGGTCGCGGATTTCACGAGAGGACAAAGCCAGACCAGGGGTGTCAATCAAGTGGACGCGGGGGTGGCCTAACAAAGGGAAGGATGGCGGGACTTGATAAGGAGGGCGGTTAACGACCAACAGTTCGGCCAACTGCAGCACTTCCTCGGGATCACGCCAGGAATCGAATTCCAGCACAGCGTCTAGTCCGGTTATGAAGAACAAGCGCCAACCAGGGTGATTGGCATGAAAGAAACGCAAGGTATCCGCTGTGTAGAAAAGGTCGGAGCGCTCCAGCTCCAGGCGCGAGCAAGTGAAGGTTTCATTCTCGGCGATGGCCAGCGCAACCATGGAAAAGCGCGTCTCGGCATCGGCCAATTCATCTTTCGGCCAAACCGGCCTGCCGCATGGGAGGAAGATCACCATTTCCAGATGGAAGCGTTCCCGCGCTTCTTCCGCGGCTGACAGGTGTCCGTAATGAACAGGGTTGAAGGCCCCACCCATCAAGCCAATGCGGTGTTCAGCGGTCACCGGAACCTTCCTCTTGCCGATAGTCGAATTCATCCGCGCCGATCCGTACGATGTCCCCATCCTTCACTCCCAGCTTGCGCAACTCGCGTTCCACGCCCAGGCGAACCAGTTGTTTCTGTAGACGCTTGACGCCCTCCTCGTTGTCCAGATCGGTGCGAGCCACCAGCCTCTCGGCGACCAACCCTTCCACCTGGAAAAGACCCTCGCCGAGCCTGCGCACTTGCATCGCTCGTTCATCATCGGCCTGCAGGGTGTACAAGCGACGGGTGGGCGCTTGCGTCGGCACAAGAGGCGCTGTTGCCAGCGCCGCTTGCAGGGCTTGTCGAAGATCCTCCAGATGAGTCCGTGCCAAGGCGGAGGTCGACAGGACGAAGAGCCCAAATTCGGACAAGAGCGTGGTGATGCGCAACACCTCGGCGGGGGAGGAAAGATCCTCCTTGGTCAGCACCACCAAGGCCGGCCGCTGGGCCAAGAGTGTGTCGTAGCGAGAGACCTCCTGCCGGAGGGTGGTGAAATCCTCCAGGGGATCGCCGGAAAGGTCCAGCAGGTAAGCTAGAACCCGCGTTCGCATGGCGTGCCGGAGAAACAGATGCCCCAAGCCCGCGCCCTGCGAAGCGCCCTCGATCAGCCCGGGGATCTCAGCCAGCACAGCTTGTTGATGGTCGGGTAAGGTGATCACTCCCAAAACCGGCTGGATCGTGGTGAAGGGGTAGTCGGCAACCTTCGGGGCGGCTGCGGAGAGAGCGCCTAACAGAGTGGACTTGCCGGCGTTTGGCTTGCCGATCAAGCCAATGTCAGCGAAGAGAAGCAACTCCAGGGTCAATTCCACCTCTTCGCCGGGGTCTCCTCGCTCTGCCAAGCGGGGGGCGCGATGAGTAGAAGTGGTGAAGGAGGCATTGCCGCGCCCACTGCGTCCACCTTTGGCCACTACGATACGTTGCCCCGGGTTGACCAAGTCGGCCAGGGCACCCTGCCGGGGGCTATCATGCCCATCTCGACGGTACACTACTGTTCCCTTTGGAACCATCACGATCAAGTCTTGTCCTTCAGCGCCGGTCATATCGGAACCTTGGCCGGGCTTGCCTGCGGCGGCCTCGAAAAGCTTCTTGTAGGTGAAGCCAACGAGCGTGTCGAGGTGTTGGCTGGCCTCCAGGATGACGTCGCCTCCTCGCCCGCCGTTCCCTCCCGAGGGCCCCCCGTTGGGGACGAATTTCTCTCTGCGAAAGGCCAAGCAGCCATCGCCGCCGCGCCCACCGCGAACGGTGATGGTTACTTTATCAACGAACATCGCATGGACCAAACGAAACAGGCTCCGAAAGAGGAGCTTCGAAGCCTATCGAAATGGGAGACGAGAGTGTTCAGGCGAAGACGCTGACGCGCTTCTCGGTTCTCCCGATACGCTCGAATTTGACGAAGCCATCCGTCGTGGCGAAGAGAGTGTAGTCGCGGCCAAGGCCAACATTCTGCCCCGCCTTGATGCGCGAACCGCGCTGACGGACGATGATCGAACCGGCCGTCACATACTCCCCCCCGAAGCGCTTGACACCCAGCCGCTGGGCATTGGAATCGCGCCCGTTGCGTGACCTGCCGCCCGCTTTCTTGTGCGCCATCTAGCTCTCTCCTTCCTGCCCAGGATAAGTGATCTCCTTGACGAGGAGGGTGGTCACATCTTGGCGGTGTCCGGCCATACGGTGAAAGTTGGTCTTCGCTTTGTAGGTATAGACCTTTATTTTCCGGTCGCGACCCTGTTCGAGAACGGTCACGCGAAGGACCGCTCCTTCCACAAAGGGCTTGCCCACCAAAACCTTGTCCCGGTCGACAATCATGGCTATCTTGTTCAACTCCAAGGTCTGCCCCACTTCGCCGGTCAGGCAATCCACCCTGAAGGTTGCATCGGGCTGAACCTTGTGTTGTTTTCCACCGATCTGCACAACTGCGTACATACGAGTTCCTTCCCTGAGATAGTCCTGCAATTATAGCCTCTGCCTCAGTGCCTGTCAAAGCCGAGGGGCGTGGTAAGCGGTAGAAGCGGCTCGTGCTCAGGGTGTCGGCACAGTCCCGCTGAGGTAAAGGCTGAAAATATAGCCGGTTTGCCCTTCGAAGCTGACCTTGGTCCACTCTCCCTCTACCTGCAGAACTTGGACCTCAGTGCCCTTCATCAGGGTCTGGAAGATCTCCGCATCCGTGCTTGGGCTTGCCCGAAAACGAACCTCGTCGTCGGTGACATATTTCTTGGCCGCGGTGGGAGAAGGTTTTGGTGAGGTTGGCGTCACAGTGGGGGTTTTAGTGGGGCTTGCCGTGACAGTCGGCGTGGCGGAAGTGGTCGTGGGCGTCTCCGGGGGGGGTTCCCCTCCGCAACCGCTGACCAAGGCCAAGAGTACCAGTCCGAGCGCAAGCAGTCTGCCGATCCTACCGTTCATTCTTGCCTCCTTTTCTGAGCTATTCCTATTATAGCGGCTTCGACGGCAAGGGAAGAGGTTTCCGTTGGATTCCTGCCTGCTTTCTGCCGATTTTTGTTCGATTTCTTTGCCAAAGGCGGCGCACAACCGCTAAAATAAAGTAGAGAAGCAATAAATGCTAGGAACGGAGGGCAACGATGTTGAAAGAACTGTTGGATGACCTGCTCAACCTGGGGTTGGGCACGGCCGTTTGGACCAAGGATAAAGCACAAACCGTGGTGGACTCCCTGGTCAAGCAGGGGGAGATCGGCAAGGAAGAGAGCGCTGGCTTGATCAAGGGATTGATCGAGAAGGGAGAAGAAGCCCAAAAAGAGATCCGTAGGCAAGCTGAGAAGGTCTTCGCAGAGATGCTGGTGAAGTCCGGCCTGCCGACGCGCAAGGAAGTCTCTGAATTGAGAGCAGAGATCGAGGAGTTGAAGAAAGCGCTCAAGAAAGAAGCCAAAGAAGCAAAGAAGGAGATGGAGGGATAACTCTACCCCTTCCCGCAAATTCCATGTCCGCGCCCGCAGATGATCGGGAAAACGTCTCGGAAACCCTAGGGTAGTCATCACATGGCTCGTCTCCGTTTTTTTCGCAATGTCCGCCGATTGGGTCAGATCCTCGACGTCTTGGCCAAGTACGGTTTCGGAACCTTTGTCGATCGTACCGGCCTGGATCGATCGAGGTTGGGCCGCCGCCTCTTTCGCTCCCCCGATGGAAAAGCGCTCCACAACGTGCCGGCCGCTGTCCGCTTTCGGAAGGTCTTGGAGGAGTTGGGGCCGACCTTCATTAAATTCGGCCAGATCCTCTCTACCCGGCCCGACCTGATCCCGCCACGCTACTGCAGCGAGTTGCGCAAGCTGCAGGATCACGTTCCCCCCTTCTCTTTCGAAGAAGTGAAAGCAGCAGTGGAGGCGGACCTAAAGAAGCCGTTGGAGGAGGTCTTCCGCCACTTCTCACCCAAGCCAGCAGCAGCGGCCTCCCTTGCTCAGGTTCACCTGGCGATACTCTTGGACGGCAAGAAAGTGGTCGTCAAGGTACAGCGGCCCCGGGTCAAAGAGATCATCGACGAGGATCTGGATATCCTGGCTCAACTGGCACGCTTGGCCAACCGTTATGTGGAGGAACTAAAACCCTATAACCCGTTGCAGATGGTGCAGGAATTCCGCCAGGCGATCCTCAAGGAACTGGACTTCACCATCGAGGCGCGCAACACGGAACGCATCCGCCAAATGTTCGAGGGGGATGCCACGGTCTATATCCCTCAGGTCTTTCCCGCCTACTCCAGCCAACATGTGATGGTGATGGAGCGAGTTGAGGGGGTCAAGATCTCCGATCTCAAAGCGTTGGAAAAAGCCGGGTTGGACCGCAAGCAGTTAGCCATCAACGGGGCAAATGCTTTTCTCAAGCAAATCTTCATCTACGGCTTCTTTCACGCCGACCCTCATCCCGGCAACCTCTTTGCCCTGGAAGGAAACCGGGTGGCCTTCATCGACTTCGGCATGGTCGGCAGGCTGCATAAGGAGAGCAAGGAACAGATTGCCGGCATGCTGGTGGGGATCGCCACGCGCGACACCCAGCGTTTGTTGCAAGCCGCTGTGGCCTTGGGCGCCGTTAAGGAAGATGCGCCGCTGCAGCGACTGTCTTGGGATCTGGAGGATTTGCTGGATCGCTACTATGTCGGCTCACTGAAGTCCCTCAAGCTGGGCGACGCGATGATGGACCTCCTGGAGGTGATGGCCCGCTACCAGATCCGGATGCCCCCCGAGATGACCATGCTGGCCAAGACCTTGATCACCATTGAGGGGGTGGGGGAAACCCTCGACCCGGACTTCGACATGGTCGGCCTGACCCAGCCCTTCGCCCGGAAGCTGGTGATGAGCCGATTCAATCCAAGCAATCTGGCCAAAGACATCCGCGAGCTGCTCGAATCACTCTACTCTCTGGCTGTGACCCTGCCCAAGGATCTGCAATGGGTGCTGAACAAGTTGAAACAGGGGACTTTGGGCATCGAGCTGCAGTTGAAGGGGCTGGAGAAGCTGATCCAGACCTTGGATAAGGTCTCCAATCGCCTCGCTTTCAGCGTGGTCATCGCTGCGCTGATCATCGGCTCTTCGATCGTCGTGCTGGCCAACAAAGGGCCCTTCCTCTTCGGCTACCCCGCTTTCGGCATGGTCGGCTATTTGGCCGCCGGCCTGATGGGTCTCTGGCTGGTGATCTCAATCCTGCGCTCGGGTCGTCTGTAGGGGCGACGCATGCGTCGCCCCTACACCGTCGTTCCGTTCCCCGGCTCTCTTCAGCGCCCTCTCCAGCGGTTGTCTAATTCTCTTGCGGTCCAGCTCCTGCCATGCTTGGGAAAAAGCCCTTCGGCACTCCAAAGCCCTTTGGGCGTGGAGAGCGGAAACCTGACCAAGGACAAAGGCGTACTGTCGCCCCTCCTGCCCGCTGCCCGCCTTTTGCAAGAGAGCGCAGATGGTTTCCTGGCCGACGACCAGATCCTGATGTTCACCAAGGATGTCCTGCAGCTTCCGCAGCCTGGCAATCCAGCGCTTGGCCGCCTCCCCAATGTTAGGTGATTTTACTCGTCCTTCCATGCTTAAATAGCCCTGGAAGAACTCCAACGCGTAACGCAGCCGTTTGGCTCGAATTCGCAGAGCATGCATCTCCGCATCGGGAGAATCCAGTCGAAGCGCCCCTCCTGCCTTGAGAAACCTCTTCCAAAGAGGCTTCAGCAAAACAGCGGCGGCCGGCGCCGCCCGCTGCGACTGGGCAACTCGCGGCAGGTAGACAGCTCCCGGCAGGTAGCCAGCCCCCGGCAGGGTGTCCTGCCAGCTCTTGGGCCGCTTCTCCATCATTTCCACGAGGCTCTCTTTAAGCTCCTGGAAGCGCGGAGCGCGGAGCGCGCGCAAGAGCGCCTCTCGCCGCTTCTCCCGCTCTGCGATGAGTTGCCTGAGATACTGTTCCAGCCATGGCCTGCTCTCCGGCGACAAAGCCGCTCCCAATTCACCTACCCGTTCCAAATAGACGTCGAGATCCCTCACTCTCCCCAAGGATGCCCCCAACCATTTCAATTCGCTACGGAGATGGGTCGCTGTTCGTACGGGGAGCGCTTCCTGGAAAAGACGCAGGGCCGCTCGCAATCGTCGCGTGGCCACACGCATATCGTGGAGGTGTTCCGGGTCGATCCCCAGCCTGGCGCCAGGCTCGTGCCAAAGAAGCCGCCCCGTTTGTTGGCGGAGCACGTCGTAGGCGAGGTCGAAAAGTTGAACCTGTAGTGAACGCCCTGCCGGGGGCTGTCTACCTGCCGGGGGCTGTCTACCTGCCGGGGGCTGTCTACCTGCCGGGGGCTGTCTACTACCAACAAACTCATCCCAGCGCGGGTGCGGCGCAGAGAAGGCCGTCTTCTCTTCAGCGAAAAGCAGCAGCCCAGTCTCTTCCGCTTCCCAGCCAAGAGCCTCGCTCAGATCATCGGCAATCCCTAAAAGGTCAACGCCCTCTCCGCCGCCGTACAGTCGAAACGCGCAAAAGGTTTTCCAGGACACCCTGCCGGGGGCTGCATTGTTGCCGGGGGCTGATGGCTCTGCGGCTAGGGCATGATAGGAACGAAACTGCAAAGAAAGGGGCTTCTGGGATGGAACCGTCAGTAGGTAGGTTCGCTCATCAAGATGAGCTTGCCAGCAAGGGGCGACTTCCTCCTCCTCCAGCAAAGGGCGCAAGAGCGCAAAGATCTCTGTGCCGGGAAAGGGAGAAGGCCATGAAGGAGGATGATCCAGTTTTTCACACCAGACCAGGGGTAGGCCTTGCCTTTCTCCCCGAACCGTTACATGCTGCCGCAGGCTGTCTAGTTGAAGTTCCGCATGCTCTCCCCAATCGATGAGGAAGCAAGACAAACCGGCCCTGAAGAGCGCCCAGTCGGTCGTATCGATCGCTTGCAACAAACCATGCCGCTCTTCTTCCAGTTGGTAACCGGGCCGCGGATCTAGCGCCCGTTCCAACCTCTCTGCGGGTACTTCCTCTCCAAAGCGCTGGATGCTTCGATCCGCCTGGGGAAAGATTTCAAACCTATCCCCAAGTGGGTTATCGCTTTCCTCGCTCACTGAACCCCCCTTTTTCACCGAGCTGACGCAATAGACTCGGCGGGAGAAGCCAGCAGAGCGTCCCCTCGCCAAAGGCGGGCGCATCCGGAAAGTCGATTCGACAGACCCCGGCCCGTTTGAACTGCAGCCTGACCTCCTCGCCGGGGGAAACCAAAAGAGAGGCAAACCGGCTCAGGTCAGGGGAATGGCCAACCAAGAGGGTGACTAGTTTCTCCCACTCGGCCAACCAGAGGAGAAGCCGGCGCAGGTCTCCTCCGGGCGCCAAATACTCGCACTTGACCAGGGGGACTTCCACTTCGAGGGTGGAATGAACGACTTGCGCCGTCTCCATACACCGCAGCAAGGGGCTGCTGACGATTTGCTGCGGGTGAACCTGGAGTGCCAGCAAGCCGTTGGCGACTTCCTTGGTGCGCTCTTTCCCCCGCAGTGCGAGGGGACGATGGAAATCGTCGGAATCCGTGGCGCCCAGCGGTTCAGCGATGCCGTGCCGCATCAGGTAAACACACTTTCCACTCATCAGGGCTCCGCTTGGGGGGAGCGGTAAGGCTGAAATTGGTTTCGGTCAGCTTGGCGGGACTGTTCGGCAGCCGCCACTGCCTGTTGATAAAGCAGCTCCTGCGCCCGCGTCACTTTCCGTTTGCGGCCGGGGCGTACACGCTGGTACTGACCGTTGGGCAACAGTTGCCACGATTTCACCGTGTCCTGGAAGAATCCTCGCAGGATCTCGACCAGCCGGGTCTGCGCCGCCAGGTCACGGATGGGAATCAGCAACTCGATGCGGCGGTCCAGGTTGCGCGGCATCCAATCAGCGCTGGAGATGAACACCTTGGGCTCCCCGCCTTGGGCGAAATAGAGGATGCGGGCATGTTCCAGGAAGCGGTCGATGACGCTGACCACGGTGATGTTCTCTGAAACCTTTCGCAATCCTGGCCGCAGGCAGCAGATGCCGCGGATATTGAGGAGCGTTTTTACGCCGGCTTGCGACGCTTTGCAGAGCGCTTTGATGATGTCCGGGTCGACCAAAGAGTTAAGCTTGGCCATGATCAACCCTTTCTGGCCTTGACGGCATCGCTCCGTCTCACTGCTGATCAACTCCAGGATCCGTTCGCGCAGGCCGCTTGGAGCTGAAGCCAGCAAGCGATAGGGGGCGGGCTGGGTCAGACCGGTGATGGCATTGAAGAAAGCAGAGGCGTCCATCCCGTACTCATCGTCACTGGTCAGATAGCCGACATCGCTGTAAATCTGGGCCGTGATCTCGTTGTAATTCCCGGTTCCAAAATGCAAGAAGCGGCGAATCCCATCCCGCCCCCTGCGCAGGACAATGCACAGCTTGGCGTGAGTCTTCAAGCGGCGGATGCCGTAGATCACCTGAACTCCTGCCCGCTCCAGGGCGCGCGCCCAGTCGATGTTGCGAGCTTCGTCAAAACGAGCCTTTAGCTCGACGATAGCCGTCACTTGCTTTCCTCGCCGGGCCGCTTCGGCCAGGGCGGCGATGATCGGGCTCTCTCGGCTGGTGCGGTAGAGGATTTGCTTGATAGCCAACACCTCCGGATCCAGCGCGGCCTCTTGCAGGAAGCGCACCACCGGATCGAAGCTTTCATAAGGGTGGAAAAGGAGGACGTCTTGCCGGCTCAATATGGAGAAGAGTGACTCCTGCGGATCCACTTGCGGGGAGGGTTGTGGAAGCCAAGGCGCGTCTCGCAAGCCGTCGAAACCAGGCAGTTGGCTGATGGCCATGAAAGCCGCCAGGTCGAGCGGTCCAGGAACGGGATAGCTCTCGGCGGCCCCGATGGAGAATCGGCTTTGGAGGAACTCCAAGGAAATACTGGAACAAGTTTCCAGTATTTCCAGCCGGACCGTCGAGCTGCCTGACCGCTCGACCAGCAATTCCTCCATCTCTTGAAGCAGATCCGCCACGGGATCCTCGTTCAACTCTATGTCGGCGTTGCGGGTGATGCGAAAGGGAACGGATTCCAGCGCCTCCTCGCCCGGGAAAAGCCGCCGCAAATAAAGGGTCACCACCTCCTCCACCAACATGTAGGCATAGCCTAGAGGCGCCGGAATGGTGACGAAACGAGGGATGCTGCGCGGTATGGTCAAGATGACCGAGCGCTCGCCTCCCGACTTTGGCTGGAGACGGAGATAGAGGTGAAGGGTCAAAGAGGGCAGAGTGGGGAAATCCGATTCCGCTTCGATGGCCACCGGCGTCAAGAGGGGCAAGAGTTCCCGCTCGAAGAAACGGGATAAGAAACGGGACTGTTCCGGCGACAACAGCGAGCTCCGCAGGCGTGTCAGCCCTTCTGCAGCGAGAAGAGCCTCAATAGCCAGGAAGGCGGCGTATTGCTCGCGAACCATCTGCTGGGTGCGAGCGAGAACCTTTGCCAACTGTTCCACTACGCCGTACCCAGCCGGATCAAGGCCTGCGTAGCCTCGCTGCGCCAGCGATTGGAGCCCTCCTACGCGAACCATGAAAAACTCATCCAAGTTGCCGGCGGTGATCGCCAGAAACTTCAATCGCTCTAGTAAGGGGACGGATGGATTCTTGGCCTCTTCCAAGACACGTTGGTTAAACTCCAACCAGCTCAGTTCCCGGTTGAGGAATCGTCGTTTGCCCCTTATTCCTGGCGCAGCCTTGGTCTTTCGCTTGGCGCCGGAGGAAAGCGCCAGTTTTGTCTTCTCACGAGACGGGGATTTTGAGTTGCCCTTGGCTGCGGGCTTGGTTCGCGCCTTGCCCCTTCGTTTCACTGCAGGGCCGAGTTCCTCGCTTCGCTTCCTGGCAGGCTTAGGCTTGGGTTTCGCCTTCTTGGGGACAGATTTCAAATCTGTCCCCGCAGCCGCGTTGGCGGCCGGCAGCGCAGCAGCTTGTGGCAGCTTGACCTTGGTCTTTCTGGTTGTTGTCGCCTTCCTCTTGGCCATCGCCCTAGGGCGCCCGACCTTGGCGCAGAATCACAGGCAGGCCGTAGACTTCCTCGAAAAGCGAGCCCTTCTGCTGCAGGGCAAATCGTTCCAGCGAAAGATCCTCCAAACCCCAAATGGTAATCACCAACTGTCCCCCCTCACGGCTACAGCGAATCTGTTGCACCTGCTGGAGGTGGTTCCGGTCCAGAGCGTCGGCCACCCGCAGGATGGCCGACATCTTGCTGACAATCATCCGATTTTCCCGGTCCAGTTCGGCATACTCTGGGTGGGTCATGCTGGGAGCTCCACGCCGGTGATAACGGGAGACAAGGGCAACGCAGCGCATGTCCGCTTGAGACAGCCCGAAAAGATCGCTGTTGGAGAGCAAGTAGTAGGAATGCTTATGGTGGCTTCGATTGCTGATCACCAACCCGATGTCGTGCAGGATGGCGGCAACCTGCAACAACAGCGCATCGTGGTTCCCAAGCAAGTGCTCGGATTGCAGCTCTTGGAAGAGCGAAAGGCACAAGGTTGCCACATGCAAGCCGTGCCGCGCATCGAAACGGAAGCGTTCCCCCAGTGTCTGCGCCGAGCGCAACACCTGTTGCCCGAGCTCTTCGCTCCACAAAGTGGGGAAAGCCATCTCTCGCAGCATGCCATCTCGCAAGCTGACCTGAGGAACCCAGACTTCCTGGACGGAAAAGGCCCTGCCCAGTTGAAGGTAGGCCAAGAGGCCGGGCGCCACCGTCTCGGCTTCCGGGTAGGTAATGTGAAAGCGACGCACAAGCTCATCGATCGGCAACGGTACAACCTCTTGGGTGAATTGGGTAAATGCTTTGAAAGAGAGAACCCCGAGTGATTTTGTTTCCCAAGAGGGAATTATCTGGGAGGCGGCTAGCTTGGTGACCCCCGCCATGGCGATGAGAATCGGCGCCTTCGTGAGAGGGCAGGTACTGTGGATCTGATCCACCGCATGCTGGACCTCTTGTTCAAGGACTTGGATCGTCCGGCTGGCTGGCGGCCCATAATCCTCCAAGACTTCCCGCAGGCGCAGGCTGCCCAAAGCGTAGGTCTCCGAAAAAGTGACCTGTCCACCTTGGAAGAGCAGCAACTGTGTGCTCCCTCCCCCCACTTCCACCAGCAAGGCGTCGCTCTTCCCCCAAGACTTGCTCTCCACCAAGGCAGGACGAACCGCCATGTAGAGGAGGCGGTTGACTTCCGATTCCTCCAAGGGGGTAACATTGACCTGGGTGGCGATGTAGATGCGGTTGAGCGCTGTGTCTCGATTCTCCGCCTCTCGCAACGAGCTGGTGGCAATAGCCTTCACTTGGCTCTCCTGGCTAATGCCGTATTCCCGCATGAGGCTGCGAAAGCCCTTCAGGATCCGAACGCACTCCTCGACCGTCTCAGGCTGGATCCGCCCGCGCAGGAAAGTGTCGCGTCCCAGGTTGATCGGCTGTTTGGCTGATTCCAGGATGCGCTGGCGTTCCCCTTCCAACTCGGCGATGGTCAAGCGGATTCCGGTGGCGCCGATGTCGATCGCCGCCACCACCCTTCTCTCTGGAGAGGTCTGCTCCATGTCTATCCCCTCTTAACTATGGCAGCAAGGGCGGCAGCCCCCAGTGCCGTCGCTTGGTCGCCTAAAGCCGCCCGTTCGATCCGTAAGGATTGCGTGAAAGCAGCCATCGCCCGGCTTTTCACAATCGGTGTGATTTCCTCAAGGAAAAGCTCTGGCATAGCTTCCACCAACCCTCCGCCCAAGATCAGCAGGTCCGGCGCCAACAGGTTGACGACACCGGCCAAAGCCACACCGACAGTATGTCCCGCTTGGCGAATGATCTCTTCGATGGCCGTGTCACCCGCTCGCACCGCCCAAGCCAAGTCGCCGCTGCGGATCGAGGCCAAGTCCGTGCCGCAGCGCTCCAGCAAGCGGGGCGCCTGGCCTCGTTGGGCGGCTGCCGCTGCTTCACTGGCGATGGCCAACCGTCCGGCCAATGCTTCCAGACAACCACGCTGCCCGCAGCCGCACAGCCGTCCATCCATCCTCACCGGCAGGTGGCCGATCTCCATGCAGGAAGTACGCCGGCCGCGTAATAGTTGCCCTTCATAGACGCATCCGGCGCCGATCCCGGTGCCCAGGAAGACTCCCACCACGCAGCGAGCGCCTTGTCCTGCGCCGAAACGGAACTCCCCGTAAGTCCCAGCATCCACATCATTAGTCACCACCACCGGACACTGAAAAAAGCGCTCTAGCGTCTCGCGGAGAGGGATCTCCCGCCACCCCAGGTTGGGAGTTTCCAAGAGAACGCCTCGTTCCAGATCGAGCGGCCCGGCGCAGCCAATGCCGATCCCGGCCAACCCTTCCACGGTTCCGCCGCCCTTCTCCAGGACGTCTTGCACGAGCTTTCCCACCCGAGCCAAGAACGCATCCGGCCCTTCAATTCCTTTGGTCTTCTTTCGTTCCGCGGCCAATACGCGGAAATCTGCGTCCACCGAGAGGGCCATGATCTTGGTCCCTCCCAGATCGATCCCAATCCAGTGTTTTCGCTCCGATTGATCCAGTGCCATTTTCTATTCTCCGCGCGATTCGTCAGTTGCCTGAACTCAGTATACCTGTTGAGGGCAGCAAGAGATAGGCTCCGACCCCCATCTCTAGGCGATAGTCAATGGGGGGAATTATTTTGTTCCTTTTCATTCCAAGCGTGTAACCCACCAGCCTGCGGCAAGAGAGCCTCCGGCAGGGTGTTCTGTGAGATGCTGCCGCAGGCTGTTCAGTCCAGTTTCCCTGTAAATAGCCCCCGGCAGGGTGTTCATGGCGATGATGATCTCAAGAGTCTTTTCTGACCTGGGACCGCGGCGCCCATGGCTTCCTGTTCTTATGGATCTACCGCGCCGCATCGTTTTTCCACGACAATGCAATCTTCCCCCAAAGATAGCCCCTTAAGCGATTCGATGAGACCCCCGGCAGGGTGTTCTGTGACATGCTGCGGCAGGTTTCACCGAGCCGAATTGCCTCCACCCTCATAGTGTTCTGTGTCGAAGTGGGGCAGATAACCACGGGAGCGCTACCTTCGTAGTGATTACTCTTCAGTGCGGTTTTCTTCCCTCTCGTCTCTGCAGATGCCGCACTAGAGAAAAGGGGACAGATTTATTTATTTAGTCGCAGGTCGCCCCAACGAGGACAGTTGACTGGCTGATGGGGACAGATTTAAATCCGTCCCCATCAGCCGCATTATGAGCAAAGACAAGACGGGCAGAATTTCCAGGCCTGGAAAGCCGAGAAGGTGGGAAAATAAATCTGTCCCCTTTTACTTTCTAATGCCTTCCAATCCAGCGGGCAATATCTTCGATCACCGCCGGGGCGATATGACCCGCTTGCTGGTATTCATCTGGTCGGCTGGGACCTTGTCCTTCAATGAACAGGTGATTCAGTGCGGGGTAGCCGGCGTATTCCACGTCCCTGCGGCCGGCGAGCGCCCGCTTCCACCCCTGGAAATCCTCCATGGTTACTTGGTAGTCCCGTTCGCCTTGTAGTATCAACATCGGCAGGTGCAAACCCAGAGACGCTTCTGCTGCGTTGTAACCCCGCAGATCCAGCCAGTAAGAAGCCGGGGCGCCCAAAAGCAGTTCCGGGTAGTCGAGGGCAAGTGTAGGATCCTTGATTTTGGCCTGCTGGATCTGAAGCTCCTTGAGCTGAGCTTGACTACTGGGGGTCAGTGTCCCCTCCAGGTTCACCAGGTAATTGGTCTGCTCCAGGAAGAGATCTTCCAACGGGCGTGTGGGGCCGGCCAGCGCGATCAACCCGGCGATCCCAGGGCTGAAGGTCGCGATCCTAGGGAGGAGCATCGCTCCCAAGCTGTGACCCAGGACGAAAATCCGCTTGGGATCAACTCCCTCCGTCTGACGCAGCAAATCCACGGCGGCTACCGCATCGTCGACAGTCTCTTCGCGAACGGTCAGGTTGCGCAGGGTAGCCATCTGCTGCGGGTATTGCTTGGTCCGTTTCTCGTAGCGCAGGACGGCTACACCGCGTGAGGCCAAACCGCCGGCCAAATCGGCGAATGGCTTGTTGGCCCCCACCGTCTCATCCCGGTCGTTAGGACCGGATCCATGGACAAGCGCCACGGCGGGAAATGGTCCCTTGCCCGTAGGCATGCTCAGCGTGCCCGGCAGTTGCCAGGGACTGCTCCCCACGGTCACCGCGCGCTCGCTATAAGCATCTTTCTTGAAGTAGTCCGGCGGTTGGTAGGTGAAGACTATCTCTGCGGGCAGGAAATAGAAGCCGGAGACTTGGCCCGCCGCATTGAAGACGATTTTGAGGTCGACCGAACCCTTCTCGAAACGGCAGGAGACATAGGCGATGCTGTAGACCCCGGACTGTTCGGTGCGCACACCCCTCTGCTCGATGAACGGACCGACCTGCTCAAGCAGGGATGTCCAGGCTTCAGCCAGCTTTCCCGGTGGCAAGGCCTGCTGCATGGTTGTATCGAAGCGCGCCTCGGCCTGGGTGAAGTCACCTTTGATCAATAGGTTGGCAAAAGCTTGTGCCGAAGTAATCAGTGTTAGCGAATCGGTTGGTGGGGGTGTTGGCGTAACCGTTGGCGGGAGCTGCGAAGATTGCGGCGATGGGCTACAGGAGGCCGCAAGCAATAGAGGTAAAACAAGCGAAATAACTAACCAACAGCGAACAGACCTCATCGTTACAGACCTTTCTTGGTTTTCTGGAAGCTGAAATGCTCTTCGTGGAAGAGCTTGAGGCAGCCTTCCACCACCAGGGGATTGTAGTGATCCCCGGAATGGGTAGTACTCTCCTCGATTGCTTTCTCGGCGCCCAAAGCCTCACGGTAAGGGCGATGAGAAGACATCGCCTCGACGGTGTCGGCCACAACCAGGATGCAGGCTTCCAAAGAGATTTCCCCGGCAGTCAGTCCTGCCGGATAGCCATGGCCATCCTGCCATTCATGGTGTTGCAGGACGATCTGGGATACTTTCTCCGGGAAATCCACCGGCTCCAGGATCGATTTTCCCGCAGCAGGGTGTTCGTGGATCATCTGTAATTCGTAGGAGTTGAGCCGCCCAGGCTTGTTGAGGATCTCGGTGGGTACCGTGACCTTGCCGATGTCGTGCAGCAGGCTACCGATGCGGATCCACTCGATTTGCTCAGTTGTGAGCCCAATTACTCGGGCAAAAGCCATGGCCAGTTGGGCGACACGATTTTGGTGTCCTGCGGTGTAGGAGACATACTGCCGCAGGCTGTTCTGCTCAGCTTGATAGCCCCCGGCAGGGCTTCCTGCTCAGCTAGAGGAGCCAACGGCTCCACCGATCCGTTTAGAGCTTTCTGCAGCTTGCGCGTGCGCGGCGACACACGCCTCCAGCTCGTTGTGGTTGCAACGCAGCGACTCGCCGGCCCGTTTCTGGGCGGTGATGTCGGTCATCACGCCCTGCCAGTAGAGCGGTCTTCCGAGGGTATCGCGGATGACGCGCGCTTAATCATGACATTTCTCCCGGGGAATGTGATGCCATTACTGTGCAGTATATCGCGCTTTTGGTCAAGCGCTTTCAGGGCTCGTTTGCTGAAGCATCGCGCAGAAACGCGTCCGAAGGTGGGGGAACCAGCTCTCCTCATGCAGGGACATTGCTGTCCCCCGCTGGTGTGGCGACGTCCAATTTGGGAGAATCGGGACTTGAATGAGGAAAAACGCGCGATCGATTTGGAAATGGGTCGTCCTTCTGATCATCATCCTTCCGATGGTGGGGATCTTGGTGTTACTGGTTGCCATTGCTATCTTTGGCTGGACATCCCAACCCAGGAAGGCCGACTGTATCGTGATCCTGGGAGCCTCTGTCTATGGGATAACACCGAGCCCGGTCCTACAGGCCAGAATCGACGAGGGCTTGCGCCTGTACCGGAAAGGATATGCTCCGATGATCATTGTCTCAGGTTCCCAAGCGAAGAGAGAGAAAATCTCGGAAGCAGAAGCGATGCGCCGATCCCTGGTCAGCCAGGGTGTCCCGCAAGACCGCATTCTCGTGGATGATCGTTCGGGCTCGACCTGGGAGAATCTCCTTTTTTCGCAGCAGTTGATGCAGCAAAAAGGTGCAAAGAGTGCGATCATCGTCTCCAACCGCTATCACCTCCTGCGCTCCTGCCTGATGGCCAAGCGGCTAGGGATGGATGCCAGTTACTCCGGTATCTTCCTGTCAGATTCCCCTAATGCGGAAGCGACTGGCTTCATCCGGGAAGGGCTGGCCATCGTTGCATTCTTCTTCGGCGCGGAATAGCCGCCGAACGACCTTGAGAAAAGGGGACAGATTTATTTATTTAGTCGCAGGTCGCCCCAACGAGGACAGTTGACTGGCTGATGGGGACGGACTTAAATCCGTCCCCATCAGCCGCATTATGAGAAAAGACAAGACGGGCAGAATTTCCAGGCCTGGAAAGCCGAGAAGGTGGGAAAATAAATCTGTCCCCTTTTTGCCCAAGCAGAATCCGGCTTGGCAGAGATGGCGGCAAACAGGCTGGCTACCCGGAAACTTACCAACTGGCCTTGAATTAGTGCCATCTTGAAAACGAAATGGAATTAGCCCTCTTCGCATCGACTGGGGATTCCCACTATACTTGCACAGACCATGGAACCAAGGAGCGTGCTGCAGCAGGTTTTCGGTTTTGCGGATTTTCGACCAGGGCAAGAGGAATCGATCCAGCAGATTCTCGCAGGCCGGGACACGCTCGTCGTAATGCCCACCGGAGCGGGCAAGTCGCTCATTTATCAGGTCGCCGCGCTCTGTTTGCCGGGCGTGACCTTGGTCATCTCGCCCCTCATTTCCTTGATGAAAGACCAGGCGGACTCGATGCAGCAGCGGTCGATCCCGGCCACTTTCATCAATTCCAGCTTGGATCAGTACGAGCAAAGCAGCAGGCTGGCGGGGCTAGACCAAGGGAAATACAAAGTATTGCTGGTCTCGCCGGAGCGCCTGCGCAGCCAATCGTTCGGCCGTTCCCTGCAAAACCTGCCCATCTCTCTTCTGGTTGTCGATGAAGCCCACTGCATCTCGCACTGGGGGCACGACTTCCGCCCCGACTATTTACATGTGATCGAGGCTCGGGAACTCTGCCGGATGCCAACCGCGCTGGCGATGACCGCCACCGCCACGCCCAAAGTGCAAGACGACGTGATTCAGAAGTTGGCAATGAGAGAGGCCAAGCGCATCATTACCGGATTCAACCGTTCCAATCTGATCTTCGAGGTAGCCTACACAGCAACCGAGCCAGCGAAACGGGTCTTCCTGCAATCGTTGTTTGCAGGGAATCCTGGGCCCGGCATCATCTATGCAGGAACCCGCAAAACAGCCCAAACGTTGGCCAAATGGGCCAGCGACAGCCTTGGACAGACGGTTCCCTACTATCATGCCGGCCTCGATTCCGCCTCGCGCACCCAGATCCAAGACGCCTTCCTCCAGGGGCGGCTGCCGTGGGTGGTAGCGACTAACGCCTTTGGCATGGGGATTGATCGCCCTGACCTGCGCTTCGTCCTTCACTACAACCTCCCTTCCAGCCTGGAAGCGTATTACCAGGAAGCGGGCCGAGCCGGCAGAGACGGCCAAAAAGCCCGGGCGATCCTTCTCTACGCCCCAGAGGATCGCTCTCTTCAGGAATACCTCATCGGGTTTGGCTCTCCCGCCCCCAATGACATTCGCTTGGCGTATGACCACTTTTGCGCAAACCCCGCCACTACCACAGATGACCTTCTGCTGGAAACTGGACTTCAACCAGTGAAGGCTCGCGTGACGATGGAGTTGCTGGAAGCCGCCGGCCTCCAGAAGATAAACCAACCGGAGTTCGGGCGCCTGGAGGTCAAAACACTCCTGCCCCTGACGCCGGAACGTCTTCACCGAGTGGCGGATCAAGCGGAGGGAAGGAGACAGCAGCGATTGCAGCGATTGGAAGAGATGGTGCGATACGGCGAGTCGAACGGCTGCCGGCGGAAGATCCTTCTGTCTCATTTTGGCGACGACGGAGAGCCGACGAACCAGTTCGGTTGTTGCGATAATTGCGGGCAAAGCACAACCGCAACTGCACAACTGGATCCAATGACTCGTGAGATACTTTCCTTGGTCCAGTCGTTGGACGGAAAAGTCGGCCGCACGAAGATCGCCCAGATCCTCAACGGCTCGCTCGCCAGAGATATGCAGAGGTTCAAGAAGCATCCAAGCTATGGTCGTCTGTCCCATTTTTCTCAGGACGAGACCATCAAGAAGATCGATTGGCTGGTTGAAAATAGTTTCCTGAAGCTTGTAGGCGGTCACTACCCAACCGTCAGGATCACGCCAAAGGGAAAAGCCTGGCTTCTCCGCCCGCAAGCGCTTGCGCAGCCAGAGACAATACCATCAACCCAGTTTAACAACTTACCTCAAAAAGAGCAACAGCGACAAGAAGGGGGGGGTGTGTCAGAAGCACAACCAGAGATCTCTCCACCACCTGATTTGTACGACCTGGCGATTCTGCCTCTTCGACGCTGGCGAGACAAGTTGGCAGCGAAATTAGGTATCCCGTACTATTTCCTGCTCAGCGAAACAAAACTTCACCAGATTGCCAAAGCACAGCCAAAAGACATTCAGGCGCTGCGGAAGCTCGGCGGTTTGTCCGAGGAATTCCTTGACCAGCATGGAGAGATTATCCTGGCGATCATCACCGGATATCACTCAAACACATTGGCTCGTACGATCTGGGAAGCGGTGCGAGACAAAACCGTAGAATATTCGAGCAGGGGGCTGGCGAAAAATATCCATGTCAGCAAGGTCTTTGAAGAATACTCTATGGCCGATCTTGTCTATCAGATCGACTGCATGGCAGCAAAAGGCATTCTCAAGAAGGATCTCAAGAAACACCTTGTCCTGGGGAATTTTCCCGGCTTCTCGCCCAGTCCAACTCCTACAGGTGAATGATCTGTAGGCCGCCCCAAGAGGATTTCCAGTATTCGGCCACCAGGCGGCGGTGGCAATGATCAGCATTCGGCTCGCTGCAAAGGAGCACGGTCGGGGTGAGGAGAGACTCCGAAGAGTAGAGCGTCTCTGCTCGCCGTGTACACAGAAGAGCGCGGAAACGGCGCTCGTAGGCTTCCCAATCTTTGTCCTGGCGGTAGGCCTTTAGGATCTCTGCGGTAGGCGCCAACAATGGTTGGTGCTCGTAACTCGCTGCGCAGATTTCACGCAAGAAATAGGCCAAGTCGGCCTGCTTAGTAAAGCCAGCCAACTGGGACGAATTGTGCAGGCGAATGTCCAATAGATGACGGATGCTTGCCCCCCTCAGGAGCCCAAAGAATTCCTCCGCGCTTTTATGGGTGAAACCGATTGTATGGATCTCCACGGCTCTTCCTCCTCCAGATCAAAAGGGTTGCTTGCCCCGTCCTTTTCTGCCTGCGCTCCTCTGCCCGAAGCTGGTCCTCTTCTTCAATCTCCCCTGTCCCCCGGATGTGCGAGACACGAATCCCTTCATCGCTCAAAACTCGGCTGATCAAGAGATGACGGTGGCAAGCAGCGGGATTCTCTTCGCTGCACATCAAGACGCAGTGATACTCCTGAATGAGGCGGAGCAATCGCAAGATGCCGGCTCGAAAGGCTGGCGACTTGGCGATTTCCCCGTACAACACGCGCCCTTCCGCATGGAGAAAAGGGGACAGATTTATTTATTGAACCGTAGACCGCTCCAAGGGGGGGAGTTGACTGGCGGCTTGTCCTAAGCTAATGGGGACAGATTTAAATCTGTCCCCACAACAAATAACTAAAATCTGTCGCCAGTAGCCGCATTAGGTGAAAAGGAAAAACAGGTAGAATCTCGGGGGCCGGGAAAGCTGAAAAAGGTGGGAAAATAAATCTGTCCCCTTTTTCCCATGACAGGACACCCTGCTGGGGGCTATATTACCTCGATGAACCAATTGCTTGTGATCGGCGGAGCATCCTCTGATACATTGCATGTGAAGGCCAAAACTGTCCCCTCGGCAGGCGGCGCGGGCATGTACACGGCCATGGCTGCGCATCGCTGCGGTGCGCAGGTTTCTCTTTTTGCGCCATGCCCCAGCCCTATGCCTGAACTTCTCAAGCCTGTCGCGGAACGGCTGGATCAATGGCTTGGTCCTGTGATCCCGCCGGAGCATTTGCCGCATTTTGAGATCTCCTATCGCGGCGGCAGGACAGAATACATTGAGGCCTTCTTTGGCGCGGAATCGGTTCTATCGCCGGAGATGCTTCCTGAAGATTTATCGGCCTACGAGATTGTTCATGTCATTCCCTTGGGCAATGCACAAAAACAACTGAGCTTTATTGAGGCCTGCCGCCAGCGCGGCGCGAAACGCATTTCGGCAGGAACCTATCGCGCCATCGTCGAGAAATCTGCGCATTTTGTCGGCGCCATCATGCAAGCTACCGATCTCTTCTTCATGAATCAAAACGAAGCGATTGGCCTGTTTGGTTCCTTGGAATCGGCCCACACAGACACAGGAAAGATATTGTTCATCACGCTTGGAGCCGATGGCGCTTGCGTCATTGAAGGGAAACATGCAACGTTTCTCCCGGCTGTCTTGTCCAACGAGCTTGACCCGACCGGCGCGGGCGACACCTTCTGCGGCTCGACGCTGGCCTGGTTGATGCAAGGCGCGCATCCCGTCATGGCCGCGCAACGCGCCATCCCGCTGGCCGCGCAAATGATCGAACATCTCGGACCCGCTGCGCTTTTCTCCGATGCGCCTGCGCCTGCCATCCCCGCCGATTTGCGGGTACAAATCAACGATTCGCAGGTGCGGAGAGTCTCGCGGCTACTCTCCTCGCTTGAAGAAGCTTCACCCTTTCCATTTGTTAGCCCCGAACTGCCGCCCGTCTATCACCCCGGCGCCTTGGATTTTTTCTTTGCGGCCACTGCGCAGCAATTCAGTTTTTGGAGCGAACAAAATAACCGTTACCATCATCCCCTGATCGCTCCGCTGGGCGGGGTCATGCAAAAAGGAGCCTTCTACTTGTTTGACGCGTACAGGCGCCGGCTGGAGATCGATCCAGGTTTCTGCAACCCCGAGCGTCAGGCCAATCTGACCCGCGCTGAATTGCTGGCAGTCTTTCGTTCGGATGATGGTCTAGATCCGATGCCCGCCCTGGATCTGCATTTGGAAACGGCTCAAACCTACGGGCGCGACATGCTTGCCCTTCATCTGACCCCGGCAGCGGTGCTTCAAGAAGCCCGGGCGTCGTCCCACCCTTTGCGGACGTTGATCGCACGGCTCGACCAGATTGGCGGATACAAGGAAGACCCGTTGCGCAAAAAAAGCGGATTGCTCGCACTGATCTTGCATCAACGTCCGGAGTCATTCTTGCCCTTTGCAGAGAATGAACAGGTGGAACCAGTGATCGATTATCACCTCATGCGCTCGTGCCTGCGCGTCGGCCTGATCGAGGTCGTTGATGATCAATTGAAGGAGAAGTTGATCCATCGCCAGGTTCTTTCACCGGACCAAGAGTGGGCGGTCCGCTATGCTGCCTATCGCGCCATCGAGCAGGTTGTCGCTGCGTCAGGCAAAACCACCGGCGCAGTGGATTGGCTCTTCTTTGGCGCCCGCACGCGCTGCCCTGAGATGTCTGCTCCTGAGTGCCGCTTGTGCCGGATCGACTCAGTCTGCGCCCATCGCCGGGAACTGTTCCAGCCCGTGCGGAGGACCACATTCTATTGATGGATGCGCTGGATTTGCCTGATCGCTCACTAGGCGCGCCTCACTCGAGACTCCCCGCGGATCGTCCCTGGGCTCCGATCAGAGTTCCATCTCATGACGGGAATCCCATCTGCCAATATACTTATTCCTGATATCAAGAATCAAAAATCCTATTTCCTAAGCGAGGTCTCCATGGAAAGACTAAAAGGCAAGGTAGCGATAATTACCGGTGGGGCGAGCGGTATCGGAGAGTAAACCGTTCGTTTGTTTGTCGAAGAGGGTTGTCGCGTTGTCATTGCAGATATCCAGGATGATAAGGGCGAAGCGCTCAGCCGATCTTTGGGCGAATTGGCAGTCTACGCCCACGTAGATGTCTCCTCCGAAACCGATGTAAAGGCAGTTGTCGATGCCGCTGTCTCTCAATTCGGGCGACTTGATTGCTTGTTCAACAACGCGGGAATCGGCGAGGACTTTATTCCCATCGAGAGAATTGAAATGCAGCAGTTTGAGCGGATCGTCAGAATCAATATGGGCGGTGTCTTCCTCGGGATGAAACACGCGGCGCCGATCATGAAGCGGCAGGGAAGCGGCAGTATCATCAGCACCGCGAGCGTCGCTGGATTGCAGTCCGGCAATGCAGGTCACATCTATTCTGCCATGAAGTCTGCAATCATTGGGATGACCCGTGTCGTGGCCACCGAACTGGGAGAAAGCGGCATCAGGGTGAACTGCATCTGCCCGGGGGCAATCCTTACACCCATCTTTACCGTAGATCTGGAAAGCCCCGAAGCGAAGGCAGACAGGATGATGCGTCTAGAAGAGATATTTACCCAAAGCCAACCGCTTCGCAGGGCCGGGAAACCGCGCGACATCGCAACTGCAGCACTCTGGCTGGCCTCGGACGAGTCAACTTTTGTGAATGGTCAGGCGATCGTCGTCGACGGAGGGCTAACCTGTGGACGCCAATGGACTGCTTCGATCCAGAGCGATGGTGCGTGAACGCTCACCCAGCAGTTCGCCAATCCGGCCTCTTTTGCTGATCCTAGAGTTTGCCGCCTGATCGCGCTTTCCTAGGTCGGCGCTGGTTCATCGCTCAACGACAGGAGGAAAGGAACGCGCAAGATGGCTGAAGCATTGCCGTCGGCCGATACCCTGCGCCATAACCTGAACGCCTGCCAATAGGTCCGGAGCAGCTAGGCGCGCATCGCCACCGCTTGGAAGCAGTCCGTCACACCGGCCTGAACCCCGCAGCAGCAGAATGATGGGAAACGCTAAATCTAAAGACCTGACCCCATCTTTTGCAAGCATCCGCACGTGGTGATCCAAAACAACCTCTTCAATCACAGCAAGATTCGGACGGTGGTCGTCCTGGCGTTGACCTCCAACATCAAACGAGCGGATGCCCCAGGCCACGTGCTGCTGGAGAAAGGCGAGGCGAATCTGCCCAAGCCAAGCGTGGTTAACGTCTCCCAGGTTTTCACCGTAGATAAGTCGCAATTGGACGAGTACATCGGAACCTTATCATCCAATCGCGTGCGCCAGATTTTGGATGGCCTTCAGTTGGTGGTTTGGGGTCAGGTCTTTATATTTAGCATTCCTTCCTGATTCTACCGGCTGTTGTGAAGTGCCGGCAGGTGTGCCGGCCGACGCCTGCTCGCTGTGTCCAAGCCGCCGTCAATTCTCCGCCACGGATCTACAATTCATCATTGTGGAGTTGCCCTACGACTCTGCCGGGCAAGCCACGATCTCGCTATGGCCGGCTTGAAAATGCTCCAATCCAATATCCCGCTCACTCTTACTTCCTGAAAAGCGGTTTGAGGGTCAACTCGCGGTTCAGATGGCGCAATGGCGGCCGGTGTTGCGTTTTGATCCATTTCACGGGTGGGTCCGCCAGTCGCTATGGGCTTGCTTGCCCAACTGAGCAATAAATAATGCGGGTATTCTTTCTCCCCTCCTTCCCCTCCTCTTTTATCTCCATTCATGGTTTTGCTCCTATGAATCGTTGTATTCTTGGCTCTTGCAGCTATGGCTATTTTTTCCAGATCGGCAGCGTCCACCTCGATGGGTTGGTGCTCATCGTCATAACCCACCTTCAGCGGCTTTCTTAGAATCTTTCCTTTTCCGTCGATTAAAACTCTGATTTCGTCATAGCACACCCAGCATAGCGTCACGCCTCGCTTCTCGATCTCGATGTAATGTTTCCACTCGTCATCCGGTACCGTGAAAAGGTCGGGGTATTCTTCCCCACAGCGAGCGCAGACGTCAGGATATTCGATAAAGGGGACGCGCCCTTTCTTCTCAAGCAACGCCCTCCATTGCGCTTCCTGGGCGTCTGTCAGACCGTGTTTGTAAGCATCCGTCCCGAGTCCGCAGGGGATATTCAATCGATGATAAGCACAGAAGCAGTCTACGAGCTGTCCTCCACAAAATGGGCACTTTTCCTCATCACATCCGAGAGTGTGAATTTCACCTTCCAGGCAATTACACGTACAGCATCGGAACCTTTCATATTCAGTGGTTAGTTCCAAGGTCATCTCCTTTTCTCTCCCTTGTCCAGCATCCCCCATAGATCCCGCTTTTAGAAAAAGGGGACAGATTTATTTATTGATTCGTAGATCGCTTCATAGGGACAGTTTGATGGCGGCCCGTCCTAAGTGTAGCGAAGGATCGGATCTTGTGGACGAAATCGAGAAGATAATGCTGCAATGGGGACAGATATAAATCTGTCCCCATTGACCCATTAGCCGCAGTAGGAGAAAAGGAAAGAAGGGCAGAATTCCAAGGCCGGGAAGGCTGAAAAAAGTGGGAAAATAAATTTGTCCCCTTTTTCTACTGCCACTGGCTGACCAACTGGCTGAACTCCTCTACGTCGAGGTGGTCGTAGGCGTAGGCCTTGCGCAGCAAGGAAGCGGGGACATAAAGGTCGTATTTTTGCATGACCGGCGCCTCGTTCGCTCCGACCAGCGATTCCGGGCTGATTCCGACACCTGCGGCGGCCGCCAGAGCTCGGCAGAGATCAGTGGCCTGGCCTTTCTCCATCTTGATCAGGAAGTAGTTGGAAGGTTGCCCTTCGACGCCCTTGATGCCGAGTTCCGTGCCGACCAAATGACGCAAAGCATGATTGAGGGTGCGGTAGGAGCGCGTTCCCATCCACGGAAAGATGGCGAAAGTCGTTCCCCCCAGGTGAAGGATCCATCGCTGCTCCAATCCGGCGTGACGAGCCAGGGAGCGAGCTTCAGCGATCCGTTTGCGGGCATGGGGCTGCAGGTACTCGTATTCCGTGTCTTCCAGCAGGACTTGCCGCATCCGCTGTTTGATGCGGGTGTGGATGACGCCGTAGGGTCCGGGCCACACTGTGAGGGCTTTGCCCTCCACCCCTCGCACGAAGACGAACTTGCGTTTGATGTCCACTTCCAGCACTTCCCAGGGTCGTCCAGCCAAGCCGAAGCGCTCTCCGGGCGGTGGGGGGTAGGCGATGCTGCCGATCTCCTCGGTCCCCTCCTTCACCGAGAATTCATCGTCATCTTGAAAGACAGCGTAGAAACGGAAGCTGCGCACTACGGCCTCTCCCGCCAAGCCGACGATCAGGCCGCCCTCCTCGGTATATTGCAGGTGGTCGATCTTCAGAAGGTGGCGGAGCAACTCGCGCAAATCATCCTGGGAGACCTGGCGAAATGGAGGCAAGCTCAGGACGCGCTTGGCCAGAGCGTCCGGGGTCAATTCTCCCTGGGAGGCGAGGGTGCTCATGGTCTGGTGATAGAGCAAGCTGAAAGGGTAACGGACCAGCCGCATCGGTTCCACCCAATGCTCCTCCAGGTAGAGCTGGATAATGGCG